>JBFLXS010000142.1 GCA_040755795.1 bacterium
TTAGTAAGAAAATCATATTATTTAGAATGTCATTGACAACTGATGAAACCTTCTGCTACCTAATTCCCCTACCCCTCTCCTTTCTCCCCATTTCCCCTTTTCTCCTTATTTACACCTGAACGCTTACCATATTTTGAATTTCATGCAAAAGTTTGTTGACAAAGGAAATAAAGAAGGTTATAATAAACGAGAGGAGGAAACACAAAGAGTGTGTGGAATTTGCGGAATATATTACTTTGATACACAGCAAAAGGTTGATTCTGAATTATTAAAGAGAATGTCTGATGTGCTTAAACATAGAGGACCTGACGATGAAGGGATGTATATTAATAACAATATTGGTCTTGGACATCGAAGGTTAAGCATTATTGATTTAGCCCAGGGACATCAACCTTTGTCTAATGAAGATAAGACTATCCGGGTTGTTTTTAATGGTGAGATATATAACTACCCAGAATTGCGTGATGAACTAATTAATAAAGGACATCTCTTTACAACTAACTCAGATACCGAGGTAATCGTTCATCTCTACGAGGAAAAAGGGGATGAATTTGTTTGCTATTTAAGAGGGATGTTTAGTATTGGACTATGGGATGCAAAGGCAAAAAAACTTATCCTCTGCCGAGATAGATTGGGAAAGAAACCGCTTCACTATTTTATTGATAAGGATAGAATCATATTTGGCTCTGAAATAAAGTCAATTTTACAAGACCAAAGTGTAAAAAAGGTATTAAATTATGAAGCGGTAGATGATTTTCTTAGTTTTTTGTGTGTGCCAGCTCCTAAAACCATTTTTAAAGGAATATCTAAACTTTTACCTGCCCATATCTTGATTTGTACCTCTACTGGAATCTCAATTCGGGAATATTGGGATTTTAAGTTTGAAACTACCCCGGGATTAAAAGAAGATGAATACAAGGAAAATTTAACTCATCTCTTGAAAGAATCTGTCCAATGTAGATTAATGAGTGAAGTGCCATTGGGGGCTTTTCTAAGTGGTGGGATTGACTCAAGCTGTGTCGTGGGAATGATGTCACAATTATCTGAAAAACCTGTGATAACATCTTCTATTGGTTTTGATGAAGCGGTATTTGATGAATTAAAATTTGCCCGGCTTGTTGCCTCACATCTTAAAACAAATCATCATGAATATACCGTTAGACCTGATGCTTTAGAGGTATTATCTAAATTAGTCTATCATTTTGACGAACCTTTTGCGGATTCTTCAGCAATCCCGACTTATTATGTCTCTAAAATGGCGAAAGAAGATGTAACCGTAGCTTTGAGTGGCGATGGGGGAGATGAGTTCTTTGCCGGCTATAACTCCTATCAATACGATATTTCTCAAGATAGGATTCGTCGCCTTATTCCAGAATTTATCAAGCGATATATTCTTCGGCCTTTTTTAAATCACTATCCGGAATTTTTACGGGCAAAAAGATATTTAACCAGCATCTCCTCTTCATTTGAATCGACACTGATGATGAACAAATCTTTTTATGATGCTCAAATGAAACAACAGTTATATACGGATGAATTTAAGTCCCAACTAAGTGGTTATGACCCTTTTGTTGTCCTGGAACCTTATTTGAATCGCTCAAAGGGATGGGATACACTCTCCAGAGCCCAATATGTTGATGCTAAAACCTATCTTTCGGATGATATATTGGTTAAAGTTGATAGAATGAGTATGGCGGTATCTTTAGAAGTTCGCGCACCTTTGTTAGACCATAAATTAATTGAATTTGTTGCAACTATTCCTCCTGACCTACGATTAAAAAAAGGTGTATCTAAATATATCCTTAAAAAAAGCATGGAGGGATTAGTTCCATTAGAAATATTAGAAAGAGGGAAGAAAGGATTTTCTGTCCCTCTTAATCTCTGGTTAAAAAAAGACCTGAAAAATATGGTTGAAGAAACCCTGCTTGTCCCAAAAGCCCTTCAGCGGGGATACTTTAAACCTGAATATATCCAATGGATGTGGCGTGAATATCAAAAAGGAACTAAAAACCTTGCTACCCAATTTTGGTGCCTGTTGATATTTGAACTCTGGCATAGGGCATATATTGAGGGAGAACAAATATAATGAGAAAGATAAATGTTATGCATTTAGTTTATTCTTTAACCAGGGGTGGGATGGAAACAGGATTGGTTGGACGGGTGAATAAACATAATCTGGACTTATTTAACCCTGCTCTTTGTTCTTTTACCACAGGAGGTGCTTTAAAAGAATTAGTAAAAGACGGTATCGAAATAGTAGAATTAGAAAAGAAAAAGGGAAATGATTGGACACTTCCTCTAAAATTGATGGGGTTATTTAAAAAGAAGAATATTCAGATTGTTTATACCCATAACTGGGGAACCTTGTGCGAAGGTGTCATTGGCGCTCGATTGGCTGGTGTCCCAATTGTTATCCATCAAGAACACGGAACCGTTATTGATGTTGTTAAATCTAAAAAGATAAGATTTTGGGCTCAACGATTTATCTTTAATTTTGTGGACCAAATAACAACTGTTTCAGAATCCTTACGGAAATTAATGATTGACTCTCTGGGAATAAATGAAAAAAAGATTATTACTATCTTAAATGGCGTGGATTTAGACAGATTTAAAAATAATATAAATAAAAATGAAGAGAAGGAAAAACTTGGCTTAAGCGTTGATGAACCTGTAATTGGAACAATAGGTAGATTCGTTCCGGTTAAAGACCATAAGACGCTTTTATTCAGTATGTTAGATATAAAAAATGAGGTTCCAGGTATAAAATTACTCCTGATTGGCGATGGCCCACTAAAAAATGAATTGGAGGCTCTTGTAAAAAAACTTGGATTAAGTGAGAATGTTTTAATGCCTGGCGAAAGAGGTGACATCCCGCAGTTGTTAAAAACAATGGATGTGTTTATCCTTCCTTCTCTATTTGAGGCGATGTCAAGAACTATATTAGAAGCATTTGCCTCAGAAATACCTGTTGTTACTACAAATGTTGGTGGAAATCCTGAGGTCATAACTCACAACTTAAACGGTTTATTAGTTCCGCCACAAAATCCAAAGGCATTAGCCGGAGCAATAATTAGTCTTCTTAAAGACAAAAATAAGGCACTTCGATTTGGACTGGCTGGAAGAAAATTAGTCGAAGAAAAATTCTCTCTCCAACGAATGGTCGAGGATGATGAAGATTTGTTTAAATATCACCTGAAAAGAGTAGGTCTCTTGAAAGTAACTATTCACCACGAAGGGCACGAAGAGCACGAAGTGAAATTTGATGAATTATCGAATTCATGAAGCTCAAATATTGACATATAGGGACGGTTCACTTTTGTTTGAAATCTTGCGGATTGAAATTGGAAATTGGAAATTAGGGAGAGAGACAAAAGCCCAATTTCTAATTTCTAATTTCCAACAAAAATCATAGGGAAAACGATAAAATGAACCGTCCCGACATATATGAAATTGGCAGCTATCAAGTTGGTCTATTGATAAATTTCAATGTGGAAAGATTGAAAGAAGGCATAAAGAGATTTGTTCTGTAACATCTCCCTGCCCTTCGTGCTCTTCGTGGTGAATAGTTACGAGAGCGTTGCAAAACTGATTCAGTATTTACAAAGACTTACGATAATTCTTGATACAAAAATCTGCCATTTTTAATCCTTTGTAGCCATTGTGTTTCCATGAGAGATTGACTTAAGTTTAAATATTTACAAGTCTTACGAAAGCTAAATTTAGTTAATTTTGGCAAATTTTGGTAAAGCGACCAAAATCCCCTCATATGTCAACTTAAGCATAGCAACAAGTTACGAGATTTGTCAACTTGGGGATTTTGCATGATTTTAGAGCTATTTTTGTTGTAAGTCTTTGTTTTAATAGGGTTATAGATTACGCAACGTTCTCTCCTGCACAGGTCGAAATTTTTTTAAAAAAATGCTTGACAAAATTTAATTAATATGTTATTATATAATCATAAAGGATGAAGAATTAAATCTCCCTTCCAATAGTAGGTAGGAATCAGGAAGAAGAGATAGCGCTATATCTTATTGAAAATCAAATGGGGAGGCTAAATTTTTGTCTTTAAATAAGGGGGAAGTGCCGTTTTAAGAGAAGGGGATTAAATTTCTTAAGTTTACCTATTTTTCTACATCCTACTTAAAAATCTGTTAAGGGAAAAAAGATGTGTAAAAACCAGCAGCACATACTTACTTATTTACTTAAGAATTCACTTTTAACCAGAAGATATAATAATTTAATAATTTTTATAGTCCGCAGGCAATATTGAGCCTGCTTTTTTTGTGTTTGTTTGTGGGGTGGTATAAAAAATCAATTAAATTAGGTTGTTAAAAAATGATGAGGGAGATGATGATGATGAAAAAAATGCTAAAAATTACGAGGGAGAGGATAAATTTCCTATATTTTGCAATCCCTGGTGAAGGTATTATCTCTAAGGTGGTTATATTAGAAGAATTAGGGAAGTGAATCCGTGTAATAAGTTATATTAAATCTGTTCATATGTATTAAGCATACTGAATATTATACCAAGGGGGGTAAGGTAAAAATGGATGGGAGAGCCATTCAATTTAGAGAAAATCTTAAAGAATGGAAAGATTTTATACAACAAGGTGGAGTAAATAATATAGAGTGTCAAGCCTATAAAAATATCATTAGAAGAGGAAAGGAAGTCCTTCCTTATATTATGGAAGAACTCCCTCAAAATACTTTCCTCAATACTGCTATAGAAGAGATAACGAAGCTCAATTTATTTAAAGATTCCTCTTACACTGAAGAAGAAAGATCAAAGATGTGGTTGGATTGGTGGGAAAACAATACAGTAAAAAAGCAGTTCCTGGGGATTGTGGTTGATAGTAGCAATTCTCTAAGCAACTTGAGGGAAAAAATTAAGGAAGGGCTGATAAAGTTTTTTAAGGATTCTGATTTCTCATCTATCCAAACTATAGTTGTATTTTTTGGGGAAAGTATCTCTTCAGATTTTACTTTTACAAATGATAAAAATTCTCTAATCAACAGAATTAAAAATTCATCCTCTTACGCCGGGAACAAGAGTGTTTTGTATGATGCTATTGTTAAGACTTTTCAAGCGATAAGTGTTGAAGAAAGGAAGGGAATTTTATCTATAAATGATAAGATATTACTTTCAAAAAAGATGATTTTAATAGTGAGTGATTGCATAGATTATGGAAGCGCAGAAACACTTATAAGCATTGATAGGATAGACATCCCTATAAATATTCTGGGATTAGGTCAAAAATTAGATCCAAGAAGGGTAGATGATATTTGTAAAAAGTCGGGGGGAAATAGTGAATGTATAGACAAAAATATTCCTAAGAATTTGGGTAAAGAAATCCAAAATATCTTGTGTAAATTTTTGAAGAGCTTTTCGCAAATGCCATGGCGAGTCTCCATAGGCTACATCTGCTATCAGGGTAATCAGATGGCGAAGAGGAAGTTCGTAGAAGATGTGTTACTAAAAGAAAAAGTGATCACAAAAGACCATTGTAAATTCGCTCAATCTCTTCATACCACTGGATATATAAGATTTAGCAATTTCTTCAACAAGCCAGACAATGTTAATGAATTGATTCCACAAATTTTCGATATGTTAACAGAGAGAGAGAAGGAAGACATCGCGGTAGTAATTAGTCCATGGGGGAGTGCCTTTACATTGGCGATGGCAATGGCTTCTCATCTCACTCATTCCAACAGTAGAGCTAATCATGAGGTAAAAGCTGCCTATATTTCTGAGAATTTAGGATATCCAAATTTCTTCGAAGATATATCAGAGAAAAGGGTAATCTTAATAGATGAGGTGATAGTCAGTGGAAATATTCTTGAAAAATGTAGCCTCATGGTAAAGAAAAAAGGGGGGACAATTGTGGCCGTTCAATCATTAGTTAACCTGAACCCTAAGTTTACTCTTAAGGGATACAGTGAGATAATTCCTGAATCTCTTTTCTCTGAGGAACACTTTGAAGGGATTATCAAAGTACAACCTTATGATGAATGTGAGTTATGCAAGAAAGGAGAAAATGCTATAAGTATAGAACATCCTTACTGGCAATAAAATGATAGGAGGCTATATTTATGGAGGTATTTGACTTATTGGAAAACAACAAGGTAATAGAAGAAGGGAGTAATCGTCACTGGATAAGCGAGCAGTGGGGCTATCATTATGATAAACATCTTAACACTCCTCTTATCGCTAGTAGTTGTTTACTCAAGGAGGAAATCAGCAAAAGGATTGCTAATAATTATAAGAACGAGCCAGTAGATATCCTTTTCTCTCATAACTCTCTTAACGACCTGTTAGGCGATCCTATAGCAACCGCTATTCAAATGCTACATAGGGAGAGGAAGATAACGCGATATTCTCCTAAGACCATAGGCAATAACAAGATAGAGTTTCTTAATGTTGTTATATTTCACGATGAATTTGATACAGGGAATGAGATAAGACAACTTATTGATTTGGTTAATGAAAGAATGGGAAAGATTGTAGGAATTAAGGTAATCTTGTGGTGTGATACCTGCCCTCTTGATTTAATTCCTTCCGACTATTTTGTGAAGACAAATGGAAGAGTATGGTATAACAATATTGAAGTTAAATTTCTCGATAGATTTAGAGATAAGCATAAGTACAAAGCGACAGATTGCCCTTGCTGCAAACAATATCCACCAAAGTCAGTCAAGCCTACGCCGTGGCATTAACCCTAAATCATACCATATTTTTTAATCCCTTATCATTACAGAAAGAGGTTAAATTAATAAGATGATATGTGTAAATTGTGGTTTTAATAATAAGGACAAAGCCCCTAAGTGTAACAGTTGTCAAACATCTCTCTCTTTGGAAGAGAGAATAAAAAGAATAAAAGAGATTAAAAGGGTGGATGAGAGTACAATCAAAATTATTAAAGCCGTGACTAAAAGCAATAATCAAAAAGATATCTTCTTAAGAAGACCTTTAATCTTCCATTTAGAAGAATTAGAGGAAAAGATTCTTAGGCTTCAAAGTGATGAGATTGTATCAATCCTTAAAGATTTGGTCAAAGATGAAAAAGATAATTATCTTAAATATAGCATTGCAAGAACATTAAGGGAAATTGCTACCAATGAGGCTATGAACTTATTGATAGATATGCTAAAAGAACCTTGCTTAAATTTGAGAGAGATTGTAATAAATTGTCTTGGAGATATGAAAGCAGGTGAGGCTATTTCCTCTTTTATCGAAATATTAAAAGACCAAAATGAGATTGACGGGTTGAAAATAGAAGTTGGGGAGAATTTCAAAAAGATAGACATGGCAGGCATCCAAAAGCCTCAAATCAAAGAGATAATTTCTTTATTCCATAAAGAGATAGGGTTAAACGAGGAGATTATAAAGAACATAGTAGAGTGTCTAATAAAGGTTTGTAGGCAAAATTTGAGAGGTAAAGAAATAATCGATGAGATAATAAGTGACAAACTGCAAAAAGGCGAGATAAAAGAGGATAAATTTTTTTTATTATTTCCTTTGGCAAAAGAAATCCCAGAGTTATTAGTAACTCTTCTTAGAGAGGAAATATTTGAGGCAATGCATGGGTATATTTCTAAATCTTTTCTTATAGCTATGAGAATTAGAGATGAATATACAAGTGAACACTGTAAGAGAGTAATGGAAATTATAGATTTAGTTCTTCCCGAGTGGAATAATTTAGGGAAAAATATGAACACAAATCTTAGAAAAAACTATGAATTAGATGATGTGGCAAAGACAAATATTAAATTAGCGGCAGAAATTCATGATATTGGCAAGTTAAGTTTCACAGATGAATTATTTGATCAGAATGCTTTTAAAGATGCTGCACAAAGGTTTGGTGGTGGTGGTTATTCTGTAAAGGCTAAAGGTATTGATGAGAGTGTTGACCCAAAGAAAAGGTTGAAACAAATAATGGAAAACCACCCATCCTTAACAGTAGAAATTCTTGAAAATTTAAATCTCCCTCCAAATCGAGTTGAAATTCTTGAGATTATCAAACACCATCATGAACGATGGGATGGGGAGGGGTATCCAGATGGATTAAGAGAAAGAGAAATACCTTTGGGCTCTCGAATTTTGGCCATAGCTGATGCATTCGATGCTATGGCCTTTAGTAGACCATATCGTCCACATCACTTACTTTTTCCAGCAGCTTGTGATGAAATGGACAAGAACAAAGGAACGCAATTTGATCCCTTTATAATAGAAATATTTTTACAAAATGAGGTGCGGGAAAAGTTAGGAAGGTTATATGGAAAATATACCCAACAAGCATAATCCAAAAAAAGGATTAGGGTCGGAAAAGGATTAAGGTCAGACCTTGACAGGCTGTTGACATAAAATCTACCTTTTTTTCTTATCGGTTTTGACTTTAATTTTTAACATAAGAAGTTCGACAACTTAAAAACTGGGTTTTATGAATGCTATCTTTAAAATCTTAAATCTTTCTCCTCTCTGATGTAAAATTATAGCATTTAAAACACACCTATATTGAGAAAAACGATAGCCTTTACCTGAATAATGAACCTTATAATTCCATATCACTCTTTGCCCGAAGAAGTTTTTCAATATTTGCTGAACTTACTGACATCAACTGTTGAATCCTTATCATCTCTTTATTCCGATAAAGTGCTCTACGCAACAGATGATAATCTTTTAGATGACCTATACCTGCTTCAATCCTTAATCGCATCTTTATCGCTTTCTTATGCTCAGGTGTTTGATTTAATTCCCTTGTTTGTAGTCTCCTCTTATGCTCATCTTCAATAATCTCTACTGTTCGGTAAGTTACAGTAGTACAAAATCCTCTCAATTCACATTCAGCACAAGATATCCCTTCAAACCTTGTCTTCCTATCTTTACGAGGTTTCTTACCCAACCTCTTCATTTGCTTGCCTGCTGGACAAAGAAGATAACCTTCTTTATTGAACTCAAACATCTCAGTGGAATAAACACCATATTTGTTTTCCCTTTTGGCAAGACTAATATCAGCGATTTTGAAGTGGGTGTTATTCTTACTATATATTCAACAGGATTAAACTGATTTAACAGATTTTATATCTGTTAAATCGTTGTATATTATATACTTATCAACTTAGAAACTACTATCATT
>JBFLXS010000143.1 GCA_040755795.1 bacterium
GTGTTCTATTGGATGCATCGTTATTCCACCTCCCAAACAAAATCTCCAGAATAATACACTATGTACTTCTGTTATCTTTATCGACATTTTCTCTCACAAACTTTAGCTAATTTAGGACACCACCGAATTTTCCGTGTTTCATCCGTGTTCATCTGTGGCTGAATAATTACTTCTCTACCTGATAATCGCAATCTTCCCTGTCTTCTTCTTCCCATCGCCAGTGGTCAACACATAGATGTATACCCCACTATCTACCTTCTTCCCATAATTATCCCGAACATCCCAAATCCAGGTGGCGCGTTTGTGTTCTTCTTCTTTGACTAAATTGCCTGAGATGTCGTAGATGCGGATTTGGGTATCCTCTGGTAACCCTTCAAAAACGATATTTTCATCCCCTCGCCTGGGCTTGAACGGATTCGGATAGACCACAACCCCATCAAAACTACCAGGTATCCCTTCCCCAATCAAGATAAATGTCCCAAAATGCGGTATGTCCCCATAGATAAAATTACTTCCAACTAAGACCTGTGCATTGGCTACCTCCACCCACCTCGATTCAATTGATTCCTCATCCAGGATGTATAATTTCAATGTCTCCTCGGCTACATTCTTTGGTGGCTCAGGGTAATAAATCATCACTCTGGTCGTTCGTGTCCCAAAATCACTCTCTATCGGTTTCTTATCTCCATCTTTAGCTACTATGCGGATAATGGTCTCAGTTAGCAGACAAAATCCCGGGTTATAATGATTCATCCGCAAATTCGCTATCTTAATTTCATCCTCATCCAGACCTGGTTTATCTATCTTCAGGTAATAATCTTTACTTACACTACGAGGCTTAATGTCTATCTTCAAGTTTCCCTCTTCAATCTTTACATTACTTGCGTCATCGTAACACCGCAAAATTATTACTCTGAGACTCTATTACCTCGGCTCTAAGACTGATACGGACATCGGGTGCGGCTCGGTTAGTCTCAATTGTTACCGTGCCTATCGCTATGCCGTTATAGAAGGTGATAGAGGCAGGTTTTATCTGACCAAGGTTAGTTGTAAGAGAACCCGTCTGGTTATAATCACTAGCCAGATTGCCATACCTATCCAGGGCAGTTACTTTAATCCCAAAGTTAGTATTGATAATCTGATGTTTAATCGGGTCAAAGTCAAATCGACTCACTCTACCAGACCTGACAGTTATACTGGCTGTTCCAATTATCTCCTCTGGAAATCGGGGCTCGGGACTCGGGGCTCGGGGCTCGGGACTCGGGACTCGGGGCTCGGGGCTCGGGACTCGGGACTGGGGGTACTGTATAAGTAAGTATTCCTTTACCTGGTTTTGTGCCTGCCACAAAAGTCGCCTTTGTGCCAATAACATTGGTCAACTCGCCCAGTTCACTTCCTACTTCCCACTGCCCATTTCCTACCTCTTTCTCATTCCCATATTTGTCATATCCATAAGCGGTAAATGTGGAAGTCCCGGCTACCTCTACCACCACCTCTTTGGGCAGAATGGTTATCTTTGCCAGTTTTCCTGGCACAATTCGGATATTAGCAGTGCCAATGACCTCTTCTGCACTTACCTTGATGATGCCTGATGCCGCCTTTGTGCCAGCAGTAAATGTGGTCATTGTGCCAAAAAGATTACTCAAACTCCCTATCTCATTTCCCACTTCCCATTTCCCATTTCCCACTTCCTTCTCATTCCCATAGCCATCACAGCCTCTGGTGGTGAATAATTGTGATTCATCAGGCATCAAGGTTACACTTCCTGGCATAACCTTAATCAGGGAAAGACTGCCAGCCTGAACTAAAAATGGATTGCTTGTGCCTGTTTTACCTTGATAGCCTGCCATAATCGAGGTCGTGCCTGTTCTGGTAATAGAGCCAATGCCATTCCAGATACCGGCCATAAAGTTGGTGGTTAGCTTTGGATTTAAGCTCAGCGAGGTATCCTCTAACTGGACTTTATCACTAAAGTTAAGCATAGTGTTACCGTAAGAATCTTGGGCCATAATGGTTATGGAAAAAGGAACGCCTGCAATACAATTGCTCATAGTCCCAATCAGGAAATGGTCAAGATTGTTATGACTAACTAAGAATGGATTGCTTGTGCCTGTTTTACCTTGATAGCCTGCCATAATCGAGGTCGTGCCTGTTCTGGTAATAGAGCCAATGCCATTCCAGATACCTGCCATAAAGTTGGTGGTTAGCTTTGGATTTAAGCTCAGCGAGGTATCCTCTAACTGGACTTTATCACTAAAGTTAAGCACAATGTTACCGTAAGAATCTTGTGCCATAATGGTTATGGGAAAAGGAACGCCTGCTACACAATTGCTCATAGTCCCAATCAGGAAATGGTCAAGGCTGTTATGGCTAACTAAGAAGGGATTGCTTGTGCCTGTTTTTCCCTGGTAACTTGCCGTAATCGAGCTCGTGCCTGCTCTGGTAATAGAGCCAATGCCATCCCAGATACCTGCTACAAAGTTGGTGGTTAGCTTCGGATTCAATGTCAGGCTGGTATCTTCCAATTGCACCTTATCGGTAAAGCTGGTTACCGTATTGTTGTAGGCATCTTTTGCCGTGAGGACAACAGGAAAATCTATCCCAGCAGTTTGATTGGTGATAGTACCGATTAAGAAATGGTCGAGGCTACTGGGGGTGATAAAGAAGGGATTGCTTGTGCCTGTTTTTCCCTGATAGCCTGCCATAATCAAGGTCGTGCCTGCTCTGGTGATACTAACTGTGCCATCCCAGATGCCCAGGCTAAAGTTTGTGGTTTTAGTCGGGCTAATCGTGCGGCTGGTATCAGTTAGTGTGGCGGATGAGTTAAACATATCAGCGATATTTCTCCAGCGGTCATAGGCCTTGATGCTGAGTGGAAAACTAATACCTGCGGTTTGAGTAGTTATGGTGCTAATGACAAAATACTCTACCTCGCCGCCACAGACCCAGAAGGTGTTACTTGTGCCGCGAATATCCCCATAAATGGCAGTAATACTGGTAGTGCCTCTTACTGTGATAGAATCAAATCCATCCCATATACCATTTATAAATGAAGTAGTCTGAGTAGGTTTAAGGCTGTTACTGAAGTCAATTAGGGTTACTGTCCCTGCAAAAGGAACAGGATTTTCGTAGGCATCTCTGGCTGTGATTTTAATGGAGAAATCCATTCCCGCAGTCTGGGTAGCAATAGTATCGAAGGTGAACATTGCTAATTCGCCAGAACTGGTAGTAATCGTGCCGGAGGTAGCAGGTGGTAGCGTAGATAGAAGTTCTATCCTGGCTTTATCGTTGGCATTAGGTGAAACCCAGTAGGTAATAGTATCTATCTGACCGGTATTAGTGGTGGTAGAAGTGGTGGCAGATAGTGTTCCTGCTTTACCAGAAAGCACCACTACCTCTAAATTACAACTAATCCCTGCAGACCCAACCGCATTACCATAAACATCGCTTAATTGGGCAGTGATGCTTACCGAACCCCCTGCCAGGATGTAGATAGGATTTTCAGGATAGACGATGAATTTAACTGGCTTGCCTGGACGGACATAAAATGGATTGCTTGTGCCTGTTTTACTCTGGTAACCTGCAGAAATCGCGCTCGTGCCTGCTCTGGTGATAGTAATAGTGCCATCCCAGATACCATCAGTGAAGTTAGAGATGATAGTAGGTTGGATGGTTTGAGAAAGGTCAGAGAGTCCGACTTTATCTTTGAAATTTAGCACTACATCACCCAATTCATCATAAGCAGTCATCTTTATTCGAAATCCTGTCCCTGCTATTTGGGGAGAGGAAATTGTGCCAAACAGGAAATATTCCACGCCAGTGATATAGAAGGATGCCCTTGCCTCATATCCTGAAATAAGTCCGTAGGCAGTAATGGTTATCGTGCCAAATCCCTGGTCATTAACGGTAAAGGTAGTAGTAAAAGAACCATCAACACAGGTAGATAGAGCAATAGTGGTAGTATTGCCAAATTCTATGCGAATGGTCTCTGTCGGGTAGAAATTGCACCCGCTAATAGTGACTCGCTTACCGACTACACCTCTTGTAGGTGAAATCAAAGTAATCATCGGCGGTGAGGGTGTTCTTTCAACCGCGATATTGGAAAGTGGGGAGAGATTGAAATCATCATCCCTGGCGCGAATACAGAAGTAGTAGGTGGTAGTTGGGGAAAGGTTAGGGATGGTAAAAGATTCAGGAGAACCAGCAGCTTTGGGCACAATAGTGGATGTAGCTTTATTAGTCAGGTGCCAGTTTTGTGGGGTGATAGTCCATGTAGCGTAGCGGATGAAGTAGCAGGTAGAAGAGCCTGTATCTTTGTCATCACCAGGTGCAGTCCAGGTTAAATCAATAGAGGTAGGTTTGGGATTAATAGTCTTAAGGTCAGTTATGCGAGAAGGGGGAACAATATCTGTATTATAGCAATTAGTTCGTCGCATATCATGGTTTGCCATCGGCCATTCCAATGCCCCGGCAGTACTACTACCCCAATAATCCCAGATGTACATAGGAAATAATGAGTATCCTGGCATTAACTGTTTTTCTCCAGCACAGACCACCTCCAGGTCTTTATCCATGTCAATATCTGCTATCACTATAGGAGATATAAGCCTATCCCATGTCTTCATCACCTCATGCGGTTTTATAACTAAATTTGAAGTAAAGGTACCATTATCCTGCCAGATACTTATTGTCCCCTTCATAATGCCTCTACCTTCCATGGTGATAATCTCAAGGTCATTATCGAAATCAAGGTCAGCGACTAATGGATGAAATTCCGCCCCCTCCTTCCTTTCTTCAGACCAACCCACACGGTGACTGCCATCATTATTTAAGACATATAGATGTTTATAACATCCAATAATTGTTTCCATCTCCTGGTTATTATCTATATCTCCAAGGACTATATCATGTAGGGTATCATTCCCTATATCTTTTGGATAACCTAATACATCACTCCCATCATAGTTTAAGGCATATAACCTGATTCCTCGTACTGCCAGAACTATTTCTAATTCCTCATCCTGGTCGAAATTTCCAACGCTATATGAGTTAAAGGATATGTTATCTGATAGGGTCTTTGGCCACCCTGCATTGGCTAATTTACCATCAGCCTGAAGGAGATATACCTTCTTATCACTTGTGATAGCTGCAATTTCACATCTTCCATCTCGATTAAGGTCTGCAATCATAGGATGATGGTACAGGTCTATATCTACGGGCCAATCTCCTTCTACCATAGTTCCATCATGATGAAAGGCATATAATTTACTCTCCATCTCTACCACAATCTCTAAATCTCCATCACCATCTATATCAGCAATTGCAGGTGAGCCTGAGTCTGTTCCCTTTGGCCATCTTCCTACATCACTTCCATCATAATTCAGGATATATAATTTATTAGAGGCGAATATAATCTCTAATTCTTCATCTAAATCGATATCCGCTAAGATAGGCTCCCATATACTTGAACTTGTTATCTTTGGCCAGCCATCTAATAATTTACCGTGATGATTCCAGACAAATACCCTTCTCCCAAGAGAAGTAGCAATAACCTCTAAAATACCCATCGCCATCTATATCTCCCACAGCAGGTGAATATGTTATCATTTCTGGGTAAGACTGAGGCCAACCCGTTTGATAGATATTTACCTCTATTGGCTTATAGGCTTTATTATTTTCCTTAGACCTTTCGCTAATAATATTATTTGGGTCTACTAAGACATAAATCTTATATGCCCCTATCGGTACACCAGGTGTCCAGTCTATATCTACCTCTTCTTCTCCTTCTGAGGCAATAGAGCTAATAGTTTGAGAACCAATCTCTACCCCACCATTAGCCGGGTCTCCAAGGAAGAATTTAACCAATACATTCGATGCAGATATATCTCCATAATTATGTATCTTTGCAGTAATCTTTGTAAGTTGAGATGGTTTAGAGAATATAGGTTCAAAATCAATATCAGTCAGTTGGATTTCTAATTCTGCTTTACCTTGTTCTGGAACTACCCGCATGGTAGTTAACGCTGGGTCACCTAATAGATTCCAACTCAAAAGCCAGTATTGGAGGTAGAAATTAAGGGTCATCTCACCAAGACAAAATGTGTAGGGATTATTCTCCACCATAAACCTATATGCCTTGGCAATATAAATATCTGTACCCAGACCTGTGACTCCAGAGGCTCCCCAGTAGGCAATACCGCCTCCTCCTTCTTTATTGAGAAATGCCTCACCAATACAATCAGGAGTCCTTGGAGAACCAGGATATAAAAAGTCGGCTGTCTCACAAGAAGCAGCAAAGACAATAGATAACTTATCTCCATTAGAAAGATTATTGACCATTCCGGCATGAAATGCTACATTAATTCCTCCTCCCATCCCCCATCCTGGAGGATTTCCATGTCCTGAGTAAGCGGCAAATACTTGCCCTTCGTTAATTGTCTTAAAGACATCCCCTCCTGTACCACCTTCATAAGAACTAACCATAGTTACTTCAAACCCAGCAGAAATTAGGTCATCTTTTATATATCCAAGGTCTGCTCCATCTTTTCCTCGAGCTAATACTGTCTTATTACGCCATTGACCGGGAAGTGGATTTTTTTCGTATTGGATGATTTTATTAACTATCACTGTAGCATTTGTCCCATTCTCTACTGGCAGTCGACCAATCATTATATCCGGACTCCAATCATTATAATGTAACCCTTCATCATTGACACAAACAAACCAGGGGTCAGAGACTGCTTCTGTTGTTTGTATTGGGATTACCTCTCTAACCGGGAAAGAGGGCACATACGAGGTGTATTGTTCTTCACCATCTCCAAGGATAAGTATATAACCAGGATGGTTATCTGACATAGATGGTGCAGACCAGTTATAATAGGCATATTTGACAAAGGCTTTAATTGATAAGGTGCCTGAACTTTCTGTAAACTGGGTATAGATATTATCTGTTTTAACTACTGCCACATCAAAGCCATTATATTCTGCACGATGGTTAGCAAGTTTAGCTACATCAGGATTATTATAGTAAGCAGGAGAGGTGATAATCAGATAGTCAGCAGAGTTTGATGGATTTTTGAGGTCTGTGATATAACTCACTGTACCGATTCTTTTAGCAGGATGTGGAAGTCGGGATGTGGTAACTGGTTTGTAGTTTAAGAGTGTATGTTTTAATACATTGGCAAAAGGTGAAGCCATCTCTGGTTGTTTTAGTGATAGAGGTACTCCCTTTTTGCGCAGGTAGTTTATTTCTATCTTCAGGTTAGGATAGATTCTGAGTTCTTTTTTTGCAGGGTTGAATTGGATGGGATATATTTCTAACCTTAAGATGCGCTGGTCACGGATGTAGCCGAATGAGTAAGAAATAGGGGGAATGGGAGAATGGGAGAATCGGTGAATGGGTGAATCGGAGACTTTCTCCCCTTCTCCGTTTCTCCCCTTCTCTCTTTCAGTTCTTCATCAGGATACCAGGTGTCCTGCTCGTAAAACTCCTCTCATCTATGAAAAATTCTTCAGCAACATATTTGTAGCCCTCTGGGGTGGTTTTTACTACTTGCTTGGGGACGGGGAATATGAGAATGGGTGAATGGGTGAATGGGTGAATGGATGATGGGGAAGTAGAAGAGATTGAAATCTCTACGCCATCCGGCATGGCAAGCATTAACTGGATTACGGGTAGTTTGGGTTTGCCGACTTCCTGAGTAAAACTGTATTCATGCCCTGGAATACTCAAAATCTGAAATGTCTCTGTTCCTTCACTCCGAGCTCCAAGCTCCGAGCTTGCTCCACATTCATCCCAGAGATACTTGCATCTAAGGTAATACCTGAAGTATCTTCTTTTACAACTATAATCTCAGGCTTTGTAGGCGAAGTAATACCTTCTTTAAATGCTACCCAACCTGCATTACTAATAGTTGGAAATAATATAAATAACATTAAGATAAATTTCTTTAGCATATTAGTATTTGTAACTATTCACCACGAAGGGGACGGAAAGCACGAAGTGAAATTTGATGAATTATCGAATAGAGTCATTGGATGCGCTATAGCGGTGCATCGAACTCTTGGGCCAGGTTTGCTTGACACCGTGAAGAGTGATAATTCACAATTCACAATTGACAATTCACCATTCACCATTATTAAGGAAATTTAGGGAAGAAATTGTGAATTGTGAATGGTGAATAGTTACCAAATTCTTACAATTCAGTTGACAGGGTATTAAATTTTTGATATAATTTTTTCTATAATGGATTTATGCCGACAAAAAAGATTTGAGGATTTATATTCAAAAGAAGATCCATGGGGAATTAAAAATGTGTATGCCGAAAAGGTTCGATTAGAAAATTCGTTTAAATTAATTCCACCGAAACATTATCCACAGATATTAGAATTAGGTTGTAGTGAAGGTGCATTTACCAGTAAATTATTAAATATCGGCGATAAAATTTATGCAGTAGATATTTCTGAAATAGCTATTAATCGATGTAAGACTTATTTTAGTGAATTTGGGGACAAGGTAATTTTTTCAGTCCAAGATATTACCGAATTGAAATTTGAACCTGAAAGTTTTGATTTAATAACTTGTTTAGAAGTAATATATTATCCTCCACGAAATTTCCTCTTAGAAATAGTTGATACTTTATATACCCTTTTAAAAAAAGATGGATATATCTTGATTTCTGTCGGTATTTTACCAGGATATTTTAAATATCAAGAATTTATTAATTTAGTGTCAAGAAGGTTTAAAATAGTAAAAATCGAACCGGTTACGACTAACTTGTTTAAATTAGGTGGTGTCATTAAAAGAATTCCTATTCTTAGTAAAACTAAGATTTATGAATTAGCTATGATGATAACCAGGAAATTTTCCAGGCAATTGGTTAGACATCTGGCTATACTGGCAACTAAATAAAAGGTAACTATTCACCACGAAGAACACGGAGGACACGAAGAAAATTAGATGGTCTCTGAAATTGTAACCGTTCAGGTTATACATTAGAAGTGTAAGAAGGGGGATAAGGAGATAAGGAAGATATGGAGATAAGATAATAGAAATAGATTGAAATTTATAGAAATAGGTAGAAATTGATTGTGGGAAAC
>JBFLXS010000144.1 GCA_040755795.1 bacterium
TGAGTCTTAATACATTGAAATTTATAAGCAATTAACAATATTTGAAAGTTCGTTTTCGTTCATAGACCTATTTTCTTTCCTTTGCGTCCTTTGCGAAATCTTCCTTTGCGCTCTTTGCGGTTAAATCCTTATACCTTTAAAAAACTTGAACATCGAGTTATAACTACACAACACCTTATTTACCATAGCATCAATAGCTTCTCGCCCCCTCAGTTTACCCTTATTGAGCTTTTTACCTAAGGCATGGAGTTCTCCTTCAGCCTTCTGTAAATGACTTTCACGGGTTTCGGCATTCTGTCGAGCCAATTGCTCACTATGGATAATGAACTTACGAAAACTATACTCACGATCTTTATTGTCCTCGATCTTCCAGCACTCTTCGCAGGCCTTGTAAGTGTCAAGTTCTTTCAACACCTCCTTTTTCTTACGAGAACGCTCTTGGATAAAATTGAGTGTTGATTTTATTAGCCCTTCCAAATAGACAATCTTCTTTTCACCCCCACTGAAGGAACAAGAAGGTAATTGGTGTCAGGTCTGATTTTCTTAAATTTGGAAAAGTGCGTTCAAGAAATATCTGGAAAAGGGAAAAATGGGACTTGACACCATATAATTCCCGCAAACAAACTTTAACTAATGCCGAAAGGTTCATTACTCCACAATTAAAGGAATGGGAGGTGAAAATCCTGAATGCTCAAGATAAAATTGTCGAAATTGAGTATGAAATATTTTTAAAGGTTCGGACACAGATAATCACTGAGGTAAAACGGATTCAAAAGGTAGCTAATGCCATTGCCTTATTAGATGTTATTTTATCCCTTTTACAAGTAGCCGTTGAGAATGATTATATCCAGCCAGAGGTCAATAATGAAAATATCATTTCAATTAAAGATGGCAGACATCCAGTTGTAGAAAAGGTATTGGTCGGCGAACGGTTTGTGCCAAATGACAGAAATTCCCCAAGTTTTTTTGAGAGGATGATGGATAAGTAAGAAGTCGTAGATGAGGTAGTATTTCCCCTTTCCCCAAAAATCTCTTTTTGAGGTTAGTGTTTAATATTTTTGTTTAGGGAACTACCGCCTTTAATTTTTTTCTTCCTAATCCAATTAAAATACAATAAATTAGAGCAGTTTAAAAAAATGTAACTATTCACCACAGAGACGCAGAGGGCACGGAGAATGAACATATTATAAAGAGTGTAAGCGTTCAGGTATCAGGTATCGTAACCGTTCAGGTAGTCTGGTATCTGGGTGTCTAAGTGTCTGGGTTACATAGACTACCAGACACATAGACACCCTTTACGCAAAATTGTAGGATTTGTTACTATCCTGATTTCCTGGATGTTAACTGATTGCTGATACCTGATGGCTGAACGCTTACCAGGTATCAGGCTTCAGCCAGAAGCAGAAAGTCAAAGTGGTGAGGGGTAAGTCTACCTACTACTTTACAATTTTAGGCGTTCTTAACGGTTTTAAGCGTTATTCAACAGAGTTTAATCCGTTTTTGTACCCTAAACCTGATACCTGACGCCTGACACCTGAACGCTTACCAAGTTTAAACAGTTATTCCTAATACCTTATGTGCATGCTCTTCCTTTTCTTTAGCGAATTTTTCTTTGAATTCTAAAATAGCCGCCTTTAGTTCATCCTCAAGTGGTTGAGATAGAATTTTTTGTTCTCCAATTTCTTTACCTATTTGAGGATGATATTCATCCATAAATTTTAAAAATCCTTCTTCAAAAATAGAACATTCTTTAACTGGAAGGTCATCAAGATATCCATTTACGCCGGCATAGATAATCATTACCTGTTTTCCTAATGGCATAGGTAGATATTGGTCTTGTTTAAGGATTTCTACCATTCGTTCTCCACGAGATAGCAGATTTTGCGTTGTTTTATCGAGGTCCGATGAGAATTGGGCAAAGGCGGCTAATTCACGGTATTGAGCTAAGTCAAGCCGTAATTTACCTGCTACCTGACGCATCGCTTTAGTTTGAGCCGAAGAACCAACCCGTGAGACAGATAATCCCACATTAATTGCCGGTCTAACCCCTGAATAAAATAAGCCACCTTCTAAATAAATCTGGCCATCTGTAATTGAAATAACATTAGTTGGAATATAGGCAGAGACATCACCTGCCTGGGTTTCAATGACCGGTAGAGCAGTAAGTGAGCCGCCACCTTTTTCATCATTTAACTTTGCCGCTCGCTCAAGTAGTCTAGAATGAAGATAAAAAACATCACCGGGGTATGCCTCTCGACCTGGTGGTCTGCGAAGCAAAAGAGACATCTGGCGATAAGCAATAGCATGTTTTGATAAATCATCATAGATAACAAGGGCATGTCTGCCTGTATCCCGGAAATATTCTCCCATCGCACACCCCGAATAAGGGGCAATATATTGTAATGACACAGGTACATTAGCGGTGGCAGAAACAATAATAGTTTTATCCATTGCACCAGAATCCTCTAATACTTTAACTACCTGAGCTACGCTGGATTGCTTTTGTCCAATAGCCACATAGATACAATGGACATCTGTATCTTTTTGATTGAGGATTGTATCGACTAAAATAGCCGTTTTACCCAGCTGTCTATCACTGATAATCAGTTCGCGTTGTCCCCTACCAATAGGGATCATTGCATCTATTGCTTTGAGGCCGGTTTGGATAGGTTCTTTGACCGGGATCCGTTCGGTTACACCAGGGGCTCTTGATTCAATTGCCCTGAATTCCTTTGGTTTAATAGGTCCTTTTTCATCAATAGGTTCTCCGAGGGCATTTACTACCCGTCCGCACAATGCCTCGCCAACAGGGACTTCCACTGCCCGTCCGGTCAATTTAGCCTGATAGCCTTCTTTGATATTAATATCTGCCCCTAAAATAACAGCACCCACACAATCTTCTTCAAGATTTAACACCATTCCGTAAATACCTGCCTCCGGGAATTCGACTAATTCTCCAGCCATTGCATTTTCAAGACCATATATCCTGGCTATTCCATCGCCCACTTGAATAACAGTGCCTACTTCTTCTGTTTTTAGTTCCTTTTCATAGCCTGCAATCTGGTCTTTAATAATAGAACTAATTTCTGTTGCCTTTATTTCTGGCATAATTTAATACCTCCTCTTCATCATAGTAATCTTTTATTAGCCAAAAAGCAAGTGCATTGTAACCTCTGTGTTACATACAACTTCACTTTCCCCTACATTCCTAATATTACTCTGAGAGATTTCATAACTCTATTCATATAGTATTCATCAAGATTACCAAGTTTCCTGAGTAATCGTCTTTTATCAATCACTCGTATTTGTTCACATAATAAGATAGAATCCTCTTTCAATCCTCCAACACCTTTTGGGATTTTAGTATGGGAAGGTAAAATTGCCTCCCTTATCTTAGTAGTAAATGGAATTATTATCGTATGAGGACTTACCTCATTTGCCTTATCAATCTGAATTATTAAAACAGGTCTTCTTCCTGCTTGTTCTGTACCTACAACTGGATTCAAATCAGCAAGGAACATATCTCCTCTTGTTACTTCCATCTTATTTCTCCTCTTGCAAGCATATCTTCATAACTTGTAAGCCCATCTAAATAATCTTTAAAGTCAGATTCTTCAATCTTATCCAATCTTCTTGCTAACCAATTCCATTCATTTCCCACTTTTTTTGTTTTAATTTCCAAAAAGTCAATAAAATCATCAACTTCTTTTAAAATACTCTTTGGAAGAATCCTTACTTTTTCTATTACATGTTCCTTGGTTAACATCTTCTACACCTCCAAAAACTTTTATACTTTTCTAACTAATTCTCTCCGTAGCATAAATAACCGTCTAACGATGCTGCCATCAATTATTTTATCTCCTATTTGTAAAACAAGTCCACCTAAAATCTCTGGATTGATAGAAATCTTTAATTTTATCTTTGCCTGTAAGAGATTTGATAATTTTGCGATTAACCGCTCCTCTTGTGCTTTTTTCAGAGGGACTGCACTGATAATCTCCACCTGGTATATATTTTGCAGTCTATCAATGAATTGCTGGTATTTTGAAGATATATCTTCGAGTAATTGAAGTCTATTTTTTTTGAGCAAAAGGAGAAGAAGATTTAGACTGTCACTGGATAAAGAATATTGACTGAAGAGCTCTTTTAATAACGATTCCTTATTTTTTAAAGTAAGAGCAGGATGAGCAAGTATTTTCATCAGATTCTCATTGGAGAAAAGCACTTTAACCATTAGTTCTAATTGTTCTGCCTGGGTTTTAAGGGCATCTTTCTGTTTGGCAATTTTAATTAATGCCTCAGCATATTTAGTTGCTACGATATTGGGTTTTTTCATTGTGGTATCTTCTCCTGAAAATAGGAAGTAGAGAGTAGAGAGTAGAAAGTAAAGAAAACATCATTCCTCACGCCTATCTCCTTACCTCCCACCTTCTATCTCCTATCTACTATTTTCATCCTCATTTGTAAACCAACGGTTCATGACCGTTTCCCCTGAAAATATCCGCAGGTTTCGCAGAGGACACAGATTTTTATTTTTTTATCTCCCCGCTGGCGGGATTAAGGGGTTAGGGGATTCTTTTATTCCCGAGTCCCGAGCCCCTTAATTTTCATCCCCCTTTGTGCCACTTCCTGTGGGCATGAGCGTTCTGCTGGTCTATTTCTTCTATAAACTCGTCTATTAACTGATGAGCTATTGATTCATCAATACTGCGTTCCAGGATTTTTGAGGCGGCGAGAATCGATATGTCCGCTACTTGTGCTTTAATCTCACTAATCGCTTTTTCCTTTTCTTTTTCAATGGATTGTTCTGCCTTTTCTACCATTTTATTCGCTTCTTTTTGAGAATGGGCAATTATTTTCTGCCTTTGAATTTCGCCTTCTTTAGTTGCCTCTTGAATTATCTGGCTTGTCTTTTTGTTTAATTCAGTTATTTCATTTTGATAATTTTGCTTTATCTTTTCAATATCTTGCTTTTCTGTTTCTATGGTTTCTAATGTAGTTTTTATCTGATTTGAGCGATTTTCTAAAAAATTAGTAATCGGTTTGAAAAGGAATTTTACCAGAAAAAATAACAAGATTAAGAAACTACCTAATTCGACTAATAATATCTGCCAGCTAATACTGATAACCTCACCGTGACCTTCCATATATCTTCCTCCTTTGCCTGATAATTGGTTAAATGGTAACTGGTTAAATGGTAACTGGTTAAATGGTAACTGGTTAAATGGTAACTGGTTAAATAGTTACCGGTTACCAATCACCAGTTACCAATCACCAATTACCAATCACCATTCACTATTTACCAATAATATGTTGCAGGGCTGGATTGCCAAAGATAATGATTAAGGCAATAACCAGTGCATATAGAACTAACGATTCTATAAAGGCTAATCCTAAGATTAAGAGAGTCATAATCTTGCCAGATGCTTCTGGTTGTCTGGCAACCCCTTCTACTGCCTTACTGGTGGCAATTCCCTGTCCGATGCCAGGTCCAATGGTGGCAATCCCTATTCCTATGCCTGCAGCTAAAACTGATAGAGCGAAAAACCATACTGCTCCTTCCATAATTTAAAATCCCCCTTTCTTTTGATAATTGGTAACTGGTGAATGGTAATTAGTTACCAGTTACCTTTTTAATTTCCAAAAATTTTTTTAATGTTCTTCTTCTTCCATAGCAATGGAAATATAGACTATGGCTAAAAAGACAAAAACAAATGTCTGAATAAGACAAGTAAGCACCCCTAAAAGCATAACTATTGGTGGTAAAAATACAGGGATAAATAAGGTTTGGACAAATAGAATTGTCTTCTTTGAAAACAGAACAAGCAATAGTGCCAGGCAACCTAAGGTCATATGTTTTGCCATCATATTAGCAAATAGTCGGATAGATAAGGAAAAAGGTTTCGCAATTTCTCCAATGAGATGTATGGGCACCATCAATGGAGCTAACCACCAGATAGGACCTACAAAATGCTTAAAGTAACCAATTAATCCTTTTTGTTTTATTCCAAAAAAGTGTGTCAGGATAAATACAATCATAGCTAAGGCAATAGTTGTGTTCCAATCACTTGTTGGTGCTTTCAATCCAGGAATGAGTCCAATCAGGTTTGAAATTAAAATAAACAGGGTCAGTGTGCCCATTAAAGGTAGAAAGAACTTTGCCTTCTTATGTCCCATAATGCCCTCTAAGAGTTGAAGAACCTGTTCAACTAAGAGTTCTAATAGATTTTGTAGTCCCCTGGGAACCATTTTTAAAGAAGAACAGGTCACCAGGGCAAAACCTATTAACCCAAGTGAAATCAACCAGGTCATAACAATCGTAGCATTTATGGGAATGTAGTTTCCTAAATATTGATTTAGCCAGTTGACTAAAAATTGAAATAAAAAGGGTGCCTCTGCTTCCATCTTTTCCCTTTCACCTATCTATTTATGAAATTAATCGTTCCCTGGACACAAATCGCCATAATCACGATGGATAATCCACCTATCACGGCAATAAAATTTATTGCTTTTACTTGTAATATGAGGGTTAATATTAATCCCAATAGGCTTAATCTAACCAGGTAACTCATCAAGATATATGACTTTGTCCGCTCAGATTTAAAGGCTCTTTGCGTCGTTAAAATCAGTGCCTTAAAGTTTAATAATCCAAGTAAGGAACCAATGACTATACCTGATATTATTGATATATTTTGGGTTAATAAAGAGATTAGAAAAACAATGCCGATTAGTATCGAGGTTGTTTTAGTAATTTGGGGTAAAGTAATTTCTTTCATTCTTTCATAATTTTCATTATCATTTCATAGCCATTGTAAAAGCCCGCGATGATACCCAGTAATAATCCGCCAATAGTCAACCATGGTGTTGTGCCAAATCGTGAATCTAAAAAATAACCTATTCCTAAGCCAATAAAAGTTGAAGTAACGAGCACAATTCCAATACTACTTGCATACGCTACTTTCTTTATGGTCTCAAGATTTTTAACCACTTTTGAAAGTATAGCATAGATAAAGAAAAAATGCAACTAAAAATTTAGAATAAATTTTATTTGACATTTTAAAAGTAATGTTGTAAAATTTAAGATATGTTTAATATTATGAAAAGAACAAAAATTGTATGCACTATTGGGACGGCAAGTAATTCCCATAAAATATTAAAGGAATTAGCTGAGGCGGGGATGGATGTTGTCCGATTGAATTTTTCCCAGGGGACACATAAAGACCACCTTGAAGTTATAAGAAGTGTTCGTAGAATATCTGCAGAAATCAATAAACCCATAGGGATTATGCAAGATTTAGCCGGACCCAAAATTAGAATAGGGAAAGTAAAAAAAGGGGTGGTATTAAAGGAGGATTTTGTATTCACCTTAACCACTAAAGAAGTTGAAGGGGATGAAAATATAGTCTCTGTCTCCTATAAACATCTACCGAAGGAAGTAAAATCAGGTGAGCCAATATTCATTGATGACGGCAGAATAAGGTTAAAGGTGATTAGACATGATATGGGGAATATTATTTGCCAGGTGGTCAAAGGTGGTGAGTTAAAATCAGACAAAAGGGTAAATTTCCCGGAGACTAAACTCTTAATCCCTTCACTTACTCCAAAGGATATTGAGGATTTAAACCTTGGGATTGAGGAAGGAGTAGATTTTATAAGTTTATCTTTTGTAAAAAATGCAGATGATATTATGCAGTTGCGTAAGATATTAAAAGAAAAAGATGCCTCTATCCCAATTATTGCCAAGATTGAGAAAAAAGAGGCAATTGAAAATATAAGTGAGATAATTAAATCTGCAGATGGCATAATGGTGGCAAGAGGAGATTTAGGCATTGAAACACCCCTGGCTAAAATCCCGCTGGTGCAAAAAAAAGCAATTTTAGAGACAAATCTATTTGGCAAACCAGTTATTACCGCCACGCAAATATTAGAGTCTATGGTAAATGAAGATATTCCCACACGAGCAGAGGTAACAGATATTGCCAATGCTATTTTTGATTCAACGGATGCCTTGATGCTATCCGAAGAAACTGCTATCGGTAAATATCCGGTAGAATGTGTTAAAGAAATGGTAGAAATTACTTTAGAAGCAGAGAAGGCATTAGAATATGAGGCAATATTAAAAGATAAAATAGACCTGCGAGGTATAAATACTACAGAGGCAATTGGATATGCCACAGCGCAAATCGCGATGGACTTAAAGGTAGCGGCGATTATTGCCTGTACATATTCAGGTCTGACCGCAAGGATGATTGCTAAATATAGACCATTTGTGCCAGTTATCGCGGTCAGCCCATCTATGGAAACAGTTCGGCAATTGACCCTGTATTGGGGAATTTATCCCGTTAAATCAGATGAATTTGATAATACGGATGATATGATAAGAAAGGCGATTGAAACCGCAAAATCCACCGGTATATTTCGGTCTGGAAACAAAATTATCATTACTGGTGGTATTGCGGGTGGGCATCATGATACAACTAATTTTCTATATGTAGATGTGGCGTGAAAAAAATACAATACAATAAATTATACAGTAGGAGAAATTATAACTGTTCACCGCACAGACACAGAGACGCAGAGAAAAACACACCCCTAACCCCTCTCAAGAGGGGAATACTGGAGGTGAAGGGAAAATTAGAAGTGTGTGAAGACTAATAAAATCAACGCCCAATTTTATCCCAGAGCGTTGTAGAAGTAAATGGAGGTATATTATGGCTATTTCATTGATAAAGGAAGAGCAATCGCATATTCTTAGAGTTTTGCCTGTATTGTTGAAAAAGGATACTCAGTTTAAAGACTCTCTTTATATGGTTTTAAGTGAAACATTTATTAAAAAGGATGATTTTTCCGAGCTTAAAGATATCGTAAAACATCTGGGGGTAATTGTATCTGAGTTGGCAGAGGCTCAAAAAAGGACAGAAATGGAATTAAAAGCCCTTACTAAATCGCATCAAGCCCTATCTAAATCTCATGAAAACCTTGCCACTCAAGTCGGAGGTATCTCTCATACTATAGGTTTTAGACTTGAAGATGAAGCCTATGATTCTTTACCTCCATTACTCGAAAGAGACTTTGGGATAATAGT
>JBFLXS010000145.1 GCA_040755795.1 bacterium
TTTGCGTTACTACTTTGTGCCCTTTGCGATTTATCCTTTTTTAATCGCAAAGAACGCAAAGAAATCGACCGCAAAGAACGCAAAGATTAAAGGAGAAAGGAATCATAGAAAATTCACGAAACTCCAGCTGAGCTGACGACGAATCTATTTAACCAGTTACCAATTACCAATTATCCGTTTGTAGGTTACGAAACTTGATGATGCCCCGTGCAAAACTTACTCAACACGACACTAACTATTGGCGAGACAACAATATGAAACATCAAAAAGTTAATAAAATTAAACTTGTGATAATAATAGTTTTGATACTAACATTATATTTATTTGGCTGGTTTAGACCTGAGCTAACCAGGTATGTCCAGATAAACAATCTTCTTTGCCAAAAACAAAAACAACTTGAAAAATACCCAATCCTGCTTTCAAATAAAGATGAGTATAAAAACCAAACTTTACTTCTAAAAAATGAGCTAAAAAAGATTAAAGATAAACTTTATGTAAGTGAGACTCCTTTGATAGCCACAAGCCAGTTTTTGACAGACATCGAAACAATATCTAAAAGCACCAATGCCAATGTCCTCACCAAAAATATCCTCCCGACTAAAAAGACAGGTAAATATCACCACATATCTGTTATGCTTAATTTACAAACCAACAGTAGTGGGTTGACTAATTTTTTATATGCCATTAAAACCTCAAAAAAACTGTATTCAATACCTTATTTGAATATATTACCACAAAAAGATAATAAATTAAGGGTAGCGTTAATAATATCCAGCTATATGGTCGTGAGGAACCGTTCAGGTTAGGCATCAGGTGAAGCCTCTCGGAATATTGGTAACCGTTCACCGCAGAGATGATATGATAAAGTGTCAAGTTACCCTGCAAAAGATTTCGACCTGTGAAATAGGTTTGAATAAAATGCGTAATTATTCAACATACCAATCACCTATTTTCCTACAGGGTGAATAGTTACAATATTATCAATTAATCTTGTCTTGCCAATTTTAACCGCTAAGGCAATGAGCACTTCTTTTTCTATTAGTTCAACCGGTTCTAATGTTTTGCTATCGACTATTTCAATATATTGAATCGTGGCTAACTTTTCTGTTTGAATTAACTCCTGCATCGCCAGGATAATATTTCTTGAAAGTCTTTCCCCTGAATCTAATATTTTTTTTGCCAGATGTAATGATTTATATAAAATCAGGGCGGATTTTCGTTCTTCTTTGCTCAAATAGGCATTTCTTGAGCTTAATGCCAGACCATCTTTGTCCCGAACAATAGGCATTATCACAAACTCGATGTCAAAATTCAAATCCTTAATCATCCGTTTAACGACTAAAGCCTGTTGATAATCCTTTTGTCCAAAATATGCGGTGTGCGGATTAACAATATTAAACAATTTTGTTACGACAGTCGTTACACCCTGAAAATGGCCGGGTCTAAATTTTCCACAAAGCCCTCTGGTTAATTTTTCTACATTGACAAAAGTTAAAGGTTTATCAGGATACATCTCCTCAACCTCGGGATAAAATATAATATCTACACCTGTTTTTTTAGCCAGTTCTACATCACAAGTAAAATCTTTTGGATAAGTCTGGTAATCCTCTCCCTCGACAAACTGAATAGGGTTGACAAAGATACTGATAATCACAACATCATTCTTCAGTTTAGCCTGACGCATTAAGGATAAATGTCCTTCATGTAATGCTCCCATCGTCGGCACAAAGCCTATTTTTTTACCCTGACGCCGAAGTTCATCACTTCTCTCTTTCATCTGTTTAATTTTATTAATTAATTCCATTTTGTTAACCTTTCGTAATCAGTAACCGTTCAGGGCTATACATTAGAAGTGTAAACAAGGAGAATTGGGGAAAAGGGAGAATTGGAGAAATATCTCAAACTTTTTCTTGCTCCACTCTTCGGACATCAATCCTGGAGTCTGCGAAATTTACCTGTAACCCTATTTCTGTAACATTTTAGCCATCTGAAGTGAAATTCAGGTAATCAATTATCGGTCATCAGGTTATCGGTAAAGGGAAAAAATCAATTTGGTTGTTACCGATTACCGATTACCTGATTACCGATTACCTTGCACTTCATTTGGGTAAATAGTTACCTATTTCTTTATTCACTGCTCTAAGGTATGATCTAACCTGATTATAATACTTTCCACTTATCTCCTCAACAGTTTTAATCTCTACCACAATCTCATCTTCAACAAAAAGATCAAGTCTATGAATCCCAACCTCAACACCTTGATAGAATATCTTGACTTCTTTTTCTCTCCACTTCTCCATCTTCTCCCTTTCTCCTTATTTTTATCCTACCTGAACCCTTACCGTAATCAGGCATGGTTTAAAAACTGTTCACCACAATGTCTGCATAATTTTTATTATAGCACTTTTTCAATAATTGTCAAGTTTTTTCAGGAAAGAAGAACTATCCCCATTTTTTTATTAAAAACTTCTTGACTTTTTGACCAGATTTATGTTATTATAAAAATAAGGTTGAGTAAAAGAAAGGGAAGTAATTTTTTCTTTCTATATTTCTTTCTTAACCTTCTTTCTCTGATGTCTGACTGCTTATCAAAATTATTGGGAGGGAATAGATGCGAAGGAATATCTTTTATATAGTTTTTTTGATAATAGCCCTCCAGTATTTACCCGCTGTTGTAAATTCCGCCGTATCCTTTTCGGTTGCAGAAGATGAATTTGAACAAGCAGAAAAACTATATAATGATGGGCTTTATCTTTCATCCAGCATTAAATTCAAAGAATTCATTCAAAGACATCCCGATAGTCATCTTGTGACAGAGGCAAGATTTTACTTAGCTGAATGCCTGTTTCATCAAGAAAAATACGGGCAAGCGTTAGAAGAATATAAATACCTTTCTCAAACTAACTTCAGTAGTGAACAGGCATCAAATGTTCTGTATCGTCTCAGTCAGGTCTTGACTATACTTAAATACCCACAAGAAGAAATAATCGCTACTTACCAGAAGATAATAAAATATCATCCAGAGAGTTCCTGTGTTCAGGAAGCCTTATATCAACTGGGTAAGTATTCATTTGAAACACAGGATTATACCAATGCATATAACTATTTCCACCAACTATCCGAGAATTACCCCAGAAGCACATATCTTGTCACAAGTCTTTATTTTCAAGCAATAAGTCTTTATTATTGTGGAAAATTTCAAGAGGCTATCATCCCATTTTCAAAAATTGACTCTTCGGATATAAAATTACAGGCAAATACACAGTACTATTTAACAGATTGCTGGTATAAAGAGAAAAACTGGGAAAAGGCTTATGTTGAGGCGGAAAAATTTATAAATACCTATCCAGACTACCCACTTATTTCAGAGGTATTATTTATTAAAGGTTTTTGTTTATATTCCCAACATCAGTTTGAAAAGGCACTCCAGGATTTTTCTTTGATAATTGAAAAATACCCAACTTCTTCAAAGGCATTTTTTGCCCAATATTATTCCGCCCAAATCCTTTTTGAGCACCTCAAAGACTACCCAAAGGCAAAAGAGGCATATCAACGATTAATCTCTTCATTCCCTGAGAATGAATTTACCCCGTATGCTTACTATAATTTAGGACTATGTCTCCTAAAATTAAATAATCTTGATGAGGCAAGAGATACTTTTGAGAATTTAATTAGAAATTTCGAAGATAGTGATTTAATTTCTAAAGCCTATTTCCAGATAGGAAAGATATATAAAAAGCAAGAGAGATTTCAACAGGTTATTGATATTTATGAGAAAATGGTCAAACGCTATCCTCAAAACTCCCTTATTCCCCAAATCCTTTATGAATTAGTCAATGCTTATATTAAAATAGGGGATTCTATCGGGGCTAAAGGTATCTGTTATCGAATGATGGCAGGTTACTTAGATTCACCACAAACCTCATTGGCAATTTATGAATTGGCGGAGAGTTTTTTTAGTAAAAAAGATTATCTCTCGGCTATAGATATGTATAATCAGTTTTTAAGAAATTATCCAACACATCCTCTGGCACAAGAGATTTGTTATCAATCTGGAATTGCTAATTGTTATGTCCAAAAATATGAAGAGGCAAGAAGCCTGTTCTTCCAATTGCAGAGACAGTATCCAGGAAGTCCCCTTGTGCCTAAGATTCAATACGGAATTGGCTGGGCTTATTATCTTGAAGGAAAGTATGATAAGGCTGTAACTGAATTTCAAAGGACCCTTACCATTGTAAATTTAGACCAGGACTTATCTTCTGAAATAATCGCTAAAATGGGTAATTGTTACTTTAATCTAAAAGACTACAAGCAAGCAATAGATACCTATCAAAAAATGATAACAAAATATCCTGAAAGCAGATTATTAGATTTTTGCTTATATCAATTGGCTCAAAGCTACTACAAACAGGAAAATTTTACGCTGGCACAACAATATTTCTCAAAACTAATTAAAGAATTACCTTTCTCCAAATATCTTCCAAAATCTATTTACTGGTTAGGCTGGTCATATTATAATCAGGGTAAGTATGAAGATGCGATTAAAATATATCAAGAAGTAATTGATAAATTCCCATCTGACCCGTTAGCTTATGAATCGCAATCTCGAATAGCAGTATGCTTTTACAATCAAAAAAAATTTAATAAGGCAGAAGAGATTTATCAAAAGATAATTAAAAATCCAGAGGCAAATTCAGTGATAAAAAAAGATGCTTTATATCAACTGGGAAATTGCCTTTTTCAACAAAAAAGATATAATGAGGCGATAACTACCTATCGAGATTTTATCCGCCTCCATCCAGAAGAAGAAGAATTATGTGCCCAATTACACTACCAGATAGCAGAAATTTACTATAATCAAGGAGAGATAAAATTAGCTATCGAAGAGTATAATTTATTAATTAATGAATATCCAAAAAGTGAACAAATTGATGATGCACTTTACTGGCTTGGGCGGTGTTTTCTTAAAGAGGAAGATAAGCCTGCGGCAGTGATGACCTTTAGAGCCGTGGTAACCCAGTATCCAGAATCTGACTGGGCTGCTGAATCACAGTTTAAAATAGGCCTATGTTTATATGAACAAGGTGAATATAAGGAGGCGATGAAAGAATTTGAAACCCTGATTAAAATTTTTCCCGCTCGCCAGGACTTAGTCACAGAAGCACAGTATTATATTAAAGAGTGCAAAAAAAAAGGAGTAATTGGTAACTAATTACCATTCACCAGTTACCAATTACCAAAAAAAGGAGGAAAAGAAAAATGAAAAAAAATAGTTGGATTTTAGCCGTAGCCATTGGGGTAGTATTGTTTAAATGGGGGGCAGTATTAGCTATTGAAGGAACTTCAAGCGAGGAGTCAAAGATTAAACCGCAAGAGATGTCTATTATTGGGAAAGATAGGTCTGCAATAGAGGTGGAAGAAGAAGATATTATTATGAAACCTCTTCCGAGTATCGAACCACCAGCATATACCATAGAGGAGGTAAAACCGCCAAAATTTGAACCAGAACCTGTTTTGCCCAAAAAAGAGGAAATAAAAAAACCGATAAGTCAACTACCACAAAAAATGCCTAAGCCCACTTTATATTCCTTTGGTTTAGCTTACGGCAATGACGAAACCCTGCTCTATGACTTTACCCATAGCAATGAGACCAAAGAAGTAGGTTATTATTTCCATCTCGATAGAGGTAGAGCAGATGGATTTACCTATGATAATCGCCCTTATTTTAACCGATTCAGTCAAGATTGCCTGTCAGGAGAGACAATTGTTAATTTCCCTAAATACTCATGGAGAACTGAGATAGAATATCTAAATAAAGATTTAACCCTCCCTTATCAAGGCGGTTTTGTCGAGAATAAGTTAAGGAAATCAGTATCCATCAATTATGAGGTCAAAGTTCCACCCGAATCCAAAATGTTACTTGGTCTGGACATCGGTAAAGGGAATATCAGTAGTAATGGATGGTTGGTTAAAAATAATGCCATCGGTGCCCATCTTGGATTTTTGACACCGTTTAAAAAAGGCAATCCGCCATTGTCTATTGGAACGGATATTTACCACGAGAAGTTAAAAAGTATAGCGGGTAGAACATTGAAATTCTATTCTTTATATGCAGAAGGTAAACGCTTCAAAATGACACCTAAGATGCTTCTCGATGCAAAGGTATCTTTAGACAAATATGAGAATAGTTTTTCTTCATCACAGTTAGATTTTTTGTTTAATCTTCATTATACCCTGAAAGAAAAAATAAATATGTCAGGGAGTATAGAGCGAAAATTATCATTGCCTACCTTTGATGAACTTTATGTCAATCGTGACTATAGTGGGATAAACTCAAAGCTAGAACCAGAAAAAAGCTGGAAATATAAAATGGATGCTAACTATCAATTCTCAGATGAGCTATTTTTAGAAGGGGCTATTTGGACACAACGAGTAGATAAATATATCATCTGGACAGGAGGTTCACCTACTTATATCTATTGCCCTGAAAATATAGGTAAAGCAAAATTTTCAGGATTAGAATTGGGAGTTAGATATTACTTTAGTCCTAAGTTAAGCCAGAATATAAGTTATTCCTGTATTAATGCTAAGAATAAATCAGGTGGTGAGATTCCAAATGTGCCCGAGAATAGATTGAAGATGGGGCTGAGATATAAAGATGGGGAAAAACTAACTATTAATTTGAACACTGAATATGCAGATAGTAGTTTTGGCACAGTTACTCCAAATATTCCCAGGTTAAAAAGTTATTTCCTGGTGAATATCACGGCTGAAAAGAAAATTAATGATACGCTGTATTATTCATTTTCCTGTGAGAATTTACTCGGTGAAGACTATGAGTATCTTTTAGGTTATCCTGGTCAAAAACGCCGATTTGCCCTTGGAATCAGGTTGAGATTTTAGTAACTATTCACCACGAAGGGCACGGAGAGCACGAAGTGAAATTTGATGAATTATCGAATTCATGAAGGTGTGATTCAGACAGTAGACTATAGACATCAGACTAAAAGGGGCAGAAATTGCAGAAGAATGAAGGCTTGGGAGAGCTACCTATACTTCTGTAGGTAAGGCTTAGGGAAAAATTCAGGTAAGGGTTCAGGTAGGATAAAAATAAGGAGAAAGGGAGAAGATGGAGAAATGGAGAAAAGAAGAGTTAACTGCAGGTTAGATCATACCTTAGAGCAGTGGATAAAGAAATAGGGTTACTGGTAAATTTCGCAGACTCCAGGATTGATGTCCGAAGGGTGGAGCAAGAAAAAGTTTGAGCCATTTCTCCAATTCTCCCTTTTCCCCATTTCTCCTTGTTTACACTTCTAATGTATAGCCCTGAACGGTTACAAATTCAGAGGGTGAAGTTTTGAGGAAGGCTTCTTAAATGCCGCTAATTTCCTGCATAAGTAGAGTCTATAGTCTTGTGTCTGATGTCCAGTGTCTGAATCACAGTAAAGAGATTTGTTCTGTAACATCTCCCTGCCCTTCGTGCTCTTCGTGGTGAATAGTTACTCTCATCGATGCTTTAAAAAGAGCAGGGACAACAGATAAAAATGCCATCCGTGATGCATTGGCTCAAACAAAAGATTTACAGGTGCTTTCCGGGAAAATTACCTTTGATGAAAACCGCAATCCGGTTAAAAATGCAGTTATTCTCAAGATAGAAGGAGGAAAACCCATTTACCACTCTACCATTACTCCATAAGTGTAAGCGTTTAGGTAGTGTAAGAAAAAGGAGATATGGAGATAAGGGGATATATTTAGGAGTTTTTTGGTGAAAGGGTTCGGGTTAGGAGGCTGGTTTGGTTTAGGGGTTATGAAGTTAGAACCATCCTGACCTAACTCCTGAGCCTATCAGGAGCAGACTTCCATACCAACTTCATAACCAGAATCTTTTAATTTATAATCTCCACATCTCCTTTATCTCCTTATCCCCCTTTTTACACACCGGATGTGTAGCCTGAACGCTTACCCATAAGTGGATGCAGTTATCGGTAAATTTCAACTATTTTAGAAGAAAGTGTTTTATTCTTCTTATCAAGCCACCATGCAAATAAAAGGGATAAACCAAAAAGGAATAAACCTGAGATTAAACCAATAATTTCATTGGCACGGTCAAATTTGAAATGTGTTGCGATTAAATCCCCACCAATTATTCCAGAGACTAAAGCCAGAGGAGGTAAGGTTAAATAAAAAATAATTCCTTTAACCTTACTTATCATTGCGGTTTCCAATTTTACCGTTTCTCCGACATCAGCGCCTAAGGAATTATCTGCAACTAAGATAATTGGTGTACCTCTATCGCACAACTTACATTCATGGCAGGTTTTGCCAATATCAATCTGGACATAAGCCTTATTATCTTCTTTTGAAATGACTTTACCTTGTTCTTGCATTATTCTCACCCCATCAGGAAAAGGTTGAGGTTAAGATTCAGGTTGCAGGGGAGAAAAAGGAGAAGTTTTCTGTCCCCTAACCTTCTTTAAAATATATCATCTTTTTAATTTATGTCAAGAAAAATCTTGACATTTAATAAAAAATAGTTTATAATAATAACCAATATTATAAATGCTGGCGTAGCTCAATGGCAGAGCAGCTGATTTGTAATCAGCAGGTTGCGGGTTCAAGTCCCATCGCCAGCTCCAGAAAAATAGAGAAAAAAAGGTAACCGCTCAGGATGTAGCCACAGAGTCACAGAGAACACAGAGGGAATATATAACCATTTGTGGCTAATTTCTCTAATTCTCTGTGAACTCTGTGCCTCTGTGGCTGAACGGTTACTGAGAATTTAACAATTATTGTCAATCCCTGCTTACTAATGTGGAGAGGTACCCAAGTGGACAAAGGGGGCAGACTGTAAATCTGTTGGCTATGCCTTCGGAGGTTCGAACCCTCCCCTCTCCACCAGGAAGAGTAACAGGATATAGCCACAGAGATGATATGATAAAGTGTCAAGTTTGACCTGCGAAAGATTTTATGGTATACTATACAAAAAGTATTAACTAACTAAAATAAGGAGGACAAACTTATGACACAAACAACATATTTACC
>JBFLXS010000146.1 GCA_040755795.1 bacterium
TTACACTCGATATTCAAGTTTTTTTAAGATTAAGTGGTTTATCCTTTTTTAACCGCAAAGAACGCAAAGAAATTAACCGCAAAGAACGCAAAGATTATAGGTTGTTCACCACCCTTTTAATTCCTTCCTTGAGTCTTAATACATTGAAATTTATAAGCAATTAACAATATTTGAAAGTTCGTTTTCGTTTATAGACCTGTTTTTCTTTCTTTGCGTCCTTTGCGAAACCTTCCTTTGCGCTCTTTGCGGTTAAATCTTTATACCTTTAAAAAACTTGAACATCGAGTTACACCACCTGAACGCTTACAAAAACAGTTAGTCGAAAGTAAGTATTAAAAGATTAATAAACAATGAAAGACCCGAAATGCACAAAAAAGGAAATTTCTGTCTCTGGTGAATAAATTTTAATTTTTTCTCTGCGTCTCTGCGGTGAACAGTTACATCCTTTCTTGTGCTCGTCTGTTGATATATTGAATTTCTCCTTCCTGTGTTCGCAAAGGTATTATAAATAACGAAACTATACTAATAAATCTCTGTCTTTTTATCCCCAAATTTGAGTAAAACATTAGGACTGGGATTTAACTTTTGAAATAGTCTTCTTCCAACTAACGCCCGACGTTCTTTATTTATCTTCACAAAAGGACTTCTACCCCAATCTCGAACGCAGGGAATAGAAAATTTCGCTTTCAATACTTTGCCCATCTCTGAAACCACCCCAAGAGAAAAATTTCTCCGGTAATAAAAAAAGTGAGCATTCAAATGCTCATGTTCTTCAGGTCTGTCCTCAGGATAAGGAGGTGAAGTTAAACCTTCTGAAATTAGGTAACTCATATCCACATATAAACTTTCACCACATCCTGTATCAAAGTCTGCAGTAATATTGATAGATTTTGACTTTGGTTCTAATGAGATTACTTGAATTTCTGCTGTAGGATAATTGTCATCTGGAGAAACTCTTGACCATGACGAAGAACTCTCTTCGATACTTAAGAATCTCTCTTTATCCTCAAAGATAAAAGGGAATTTTCCATTATGCTCTTCACAAATCTCTAATATCTTAGAGCGTTGAGGAAAATCATCTATATCTTCTGAAGATGCTACTACCTCTCCATCAATTACCGCTATCCATGCCGCCTTTAATTCCCTAAACTTACTTTCAATCCACCCTTTATTATCATTCCAAAGGTCAGATTGAAGTTTAAGTTTTTCTTTTTCATTAAGGGAAGAATACTCCTCCAATGACAGGTTTTTGCCTACAAACCTGCTTTCTTCATCATCTTCTTCACAAAGTCTATAAGGTATTCTTAATTCGCTACTTTCACAATATATAATATACTTCCAATGAGGTAGTTTCCCAAAGCAATAGGTTAGAATCTCTTTATCTGGAGAATACTTTTCCTTAATTAACCTCATTAACCACCATTTAGACATTGAATACTCCAAATTTTCCTTTCTTTTACGGTATGCTTTGGTTTTGTTGCCTTTCTCCATTTTTCAACACCCCTCTATAGAATGACTCTTTGTAGAGATCCATGTCGTACCCTTCCAGTAGTATAGTAGAATTGGATCGTCTTACATAAAATTGAGTTTCGTCGAGATAATACCATATCTTTCCCTTTGGCACCTGTATAAGACAAAGGTCAATATCTTTATATGTATATCTTTGCACTGTGACCATAGCCGAGACCTCTCTTCCAATATGTTCTCTGATAAGGTCAGTTAATTTACGAGAGAATACATCCCAAGCTTTAGAACCATATTCCCGGTTAATCCCGGATACAATGCGATTCTTGACCTGTGGAAGTTTTGATAAGGGATTGTTGGACTTTTCCAAAACATCTCTATATCTTTCCTTCTCAAGGACACCTACAAGAATTATTCCTCCCTTTGCATTCAAAAATCCTACAATAGACTTTAAAACTCCATTTATTGCAATCTCATTACTAAGTTCACCTTTGTAATTTTCATCCCGGCACCAGCGATCTATATCAAAACATAAAGAGCCCTTAACCTCAAACTCTCCGTTTTCTTCTTTGTTAAGGTAGTCTGTAATTTCAAATTTTTCACTAATCCCCAAAGATAAAGACGATATGCCTTCCTTTTCTATGTAATAAGGAGAAGTGACATTAGTAACAAAATAGGTATAGGCTCTAATATTAAATTCCTCTACCCCAGTTTTGCTAATTTCCTGGATGAAATCGTTTAACTTAAGATATTCTGAAAAGGAAATTTTTCCCTTTACCAGGAGCCAGGCAAATCCACTTCCCACATATATGGATGGTTCGGTAATCTCCATGATTTTTGTTAAAAGGATTTTTAGTTTATCTATAATCCTCTGTGTAGTTGCAGATGTAGGCCACTCTCCAATCATAGGAGGTGGAATTACTATGAAAAACTTAATTCCCTCAAAAGACTTTTTGTCAAGTATCCTAAGGATATTTTGTTCTTTCAGGCTTTTCATGGTTTCCTTTGAAAGATTCCCCTTATCCAAATTTTTGATAATATCCTCTGACAAATTAGATATATCTTGAGAGGAGGGAGAATCAATTTGGTCTTTTTCAGAAGACCACCATTTCCAATGGATAGGATTTTCCTTTACCACAAATGGAATTGCTTTGGTGCAATATAAATATTTTAATTCATTTTCCAATTCTCCTAGAAAATTTAAAGGGGATATTTTTTGAGGGAGCCATATTCGCACAAGTATATCATAGATGCCATAAATCTCATAGATACAATAAGAAGAAATCTGGTTTTCCTTTAAAAAGTCTCTGATTTGAGGAAAAATTTCGTCTCTTTTATACACAGGCAAAAACCCAAGCAGGATATATAGAAGATTTTCCTTAAATTTTTTATGGATATCATAATGCCACAAATGCCTAGGTTCTATTTTATTCCTTCTTATATTTCCCATATTTGCTCCTTATATTAGGGAAAACAAGATAGTAAAGAGATTATAATCTGGTTCACTCTTTACCTATATCCTCTTGAACGACTCTGAGAACCTCCTCCCCGGTTGTTACTACTCCTCTTTGCACCTTTTGAAAACCATCTTCTTGCATAGTTTTCATTCCTAATTTAATAGCAAGTTCTTTTATTTAAGAAGAAGAATGTTAAAATGCCAAATCCAACTACTATTGTTCCAACGATAGAGTTCAGCGGCGGCGGGGAGAATTGCTACTAAACTTTATAAGCAAGATTAACGCTTGATAAACCACAAAGTTTTAAAAAAACCACCTGACCCACCGTTCGTTGCAATGATTCGTTAAATCTCTTTTATCAATTGGTAAATGGCGGAGACGAGTTACAAATGAGATTGGCGCTCCTGATAACAGGATTATTTAGATTTTAAATAATCTTTGTCCTGACGCCCCAGTATGATAATCTCTTGACTGGTATTTGGACCCGTAATCATCGCTCCGCCAATTATATTTTATTTATTTTTATTTATTCTGTCAACAACTATTTTCTATTGAAAGGTAAATTTTATTTTTAGTCAAAACCTCTATATTTTTGATTAAATCCATTAGTCTTTCTTTTATCTGTAAACAGAGGTCAGAAGACAGAGGTTAGAAAACAGAAGTCAGAGGCCAGAAATTAGATTTTCTATTCTATGGCTTTCGGTTCCGAACCACGAATTCCGAACCCCGATTTTCATCCTCCTTGTGTCCTACATGGGCATGACCGTTTCTTCTGAAAATAATCCGCAGATTTCGCAGATTACACAGATTTTTAACCTGGTAGCTGGCTTTTAGCCTGCGTTCGTGCTTTCACAGGATATAAACTTGCGCCTCCCTTATTCCCCTCTTGAAAGGAGTTAGGGGTGTGTTTCCTTTCCATTTTCATCGTCATTTGTGCCCTCCAGAGTCATGAGCGTTTCTCCATAATTTATCCTCTACTGCTGATTCTGGAGGCGGCGATCGGATTTGAACCGATGCATAAAGGTTTTGCAGACCTCTGCCTTACCACTTGGCTACGCCGCCATCAAGTTGACAAGGAAACAACTTAATAAGGTAGTAACTTATTAACCTGTTCCTTTATCAGCCTTTTGTCTGATTTTTTCTTGTTCTTTAATCTCCTTCCAATGGGCAATAACCTCTACTGAATTATTGAACTTCATATCCCCAAATACATGTGGATGTCTGCGTGTAAGTTTTTCACAGATGCCGGTTAAAACATCCTGAATGTCAAACAGCCCTTTTTCTTTTGCCAATTGAGCCTGCATCACAATTTGCAACATCAAATCGCCCAGTTCTTCTTTTAATCCATCAGGTTCTTCATTCTCAATCGCTTCGAGCACTTCATAAGTTTCTTCAAGTAAATAAGGTTTAAGGGATTGAGAGGTTTGTTCTTTATCCCACGGACAACCGTTTTCACCACGTAATTTGGCAATTATCTCGACTAATTGTGTAAATTGCTCTTTCATTTTATTCGGTAAAACAATTATTTTTTATCAATGGGTCTAATTTCTTCAATTATACCATAGACAGAGACATAAAGTACTGCAATTCCAGCAATTGTAAAATAAATTTTATATTGAGCTATGTCAATTTCGGGTTTGCCAAAAAGTGAGAATGAAATTAAAACACATCCAAAGGGAATCATTACTCCATATAGAAATATAACAATCATATTTTGTAGAGCTGGTTTCCATATGCCATATTTAAGTCCTCGATAGAGAATTAGAAAAATTACCCCTATCCCTCCACACAAAATTCCCCCTGTCATTTCATTCATGATATATTCTCTCTCTTTCTTCTCTAAGTTGGTTGTTTCTTGCTGCACCTGCAATAGCACCAAATAATGCGCCCAATACAGCACCAATTCCCCCCCCTAGAGACCCTCCTAAAAAAGCTCCTCCCAATGCCGCTCCTATGACACGGTCGGTTTCCTCTTTCATTGACTCAAATGACCTTTGTTGTGCATATCTTCCATTACTCATTTTTTACCTTCTTCCTTTTTACTACTTCCTAACAAAGTCAAATTCTTAGTAATCTTTGCCTCTTTTTTCAATCCTTCTATCCATGTCTGAAACATCAATCGTGTTTTTGTCTCATCTTTTCGCATCATCATCCGTTTAATATCTTGTTTAATCTCATCAAATCCTTTTCCTGGGAACGCTTGAGATAATTGTGTTTGGTGAGTTTCGTAAAATTCTTTTGCCTCGTCATCGCTTATATTGATTTTATCAAAGACCTTAACCTTAATTAACTCCTCAATCAGCATTTGATTTTTAAGCAGAGTTAATCGTTCTTGAACTTCCTTTTTGCGAGGCAATCCTTCTTTTATTGCCTCTTGAATCATCAACTTTTCTGTAATCATCTGGTCTAAAAGTTTCTCCTTCATCGCTGGTGTAGTAAGCATAACTTGATAGGCAGGAGGAAGATTACGAAATTGGTCTTCAAACTCTTTAAGTGTAATTTTTTCTCCTCTCACCGTAGCTAAAGTTGTGGAATTAGTCCCACAACCTGTTGCAAGAAAACTCATACAAATCAACACAATAAAATATTTGGACATTTTTTTTACCTCCTGGTGATAAATTGTATCATATTAGTTATAAAAAAGCAAGTAATTTTTTTATTTCAAAACCTTTTCCTTTAAATTAATCGCTTCATATATCTCTATTGGTTCTTCTAATCCTTTAATCATAATAGGTTCTAATTTAAGGACATTTACTAAATTTGCTATTTTAAGATAAGTATTTTTATCAAGTAATATTTGATCTTTTTGGGCTAAATTTTGAAGTCGAGCGGCTAAATTTACCCGCATTCCAATCGCCGTATATTCCATTCGTCTCTCAGAACCAATATTGCCTACAACTACCTCACCAGAAGTAATGCCTGCCCCAATATGAATAGATTCTTTTCGATTCTTATTAAATTCATTTAACATCTTTTTCATTTCTATCGCCGTCTTAACAGCTCGGAAAGCGTCATCTTCATGTTTAATTGGTGCACCATAAATAGCCATCAGCCCATCGCCCATAAACTTATCTACTGTTCCTTCATATTTAAAAACTACCTCAACCATCATCGTAAAAAACTCATTTAATAAATGCACTATTTTTTCTGCCGATAACTTTTCTGAGACCTGAGTAAAACCACGAATATCAACAAAGAGTGTCGTAACCTCTCTATGCTCACCACCTAACCGCACACCTTCTATATTCTGTAAGATAGTATCTGCTACCTCTTTAGTTACATATCGTTCAAAGGTATGTTTCATCAATTGTTTTTCCTTTAAACTTCTTGCCATACAATTAAAACTAAAAGTTAACTCACCCAGCTCATCTTTACTTTTAATAGGCATGATAATATCAAAATTCTCGTTACTAATTTCTTGTGCCCCTTTTGCTAATGTCGTGATTGGTTTAATAATAAATTTAACCAGGAAAATAGTGCTAATTATTCCAATTAAAAGAACAATTAATGTCATTAAAATAATCCTATTTCGGGTTGTAAGTAATATCTTATTAATCCCCTCTTTTGAAAAGCCAAGATAAACTGTGCCTATCTTTATATCTTTTTGATAAATAGGGGTGCTTACATGAAATAAGTGGTTATGGACTAAATTCTTATCCTTCTCATACAGCGTATCTATCTTCATCATATCCTGATGTCCCTTAATTTTATCCTTTGCATCTGTCACCACTATGTATAAAATATCCTTATCTTCTTCTATAGTGCGTTTAATTAAAGGAGAAAGGAAAAATTCAGGCTCTGGTTGGAGGAGTAATTTTTGGCTACTTTGGGCAATGAGTTTCAGTTGTGTCAAGATGCGTTTTTGTGTTTCGTCGGTAAGTGCCTTTTTCTGATAGTCTAAGACAAACTTACCGATTAAAAGATAAATTCCGACAATGAGTAGACTAACGGCGAGGGTAAATTTAAGTTGTATTGATGTTTTTTTCTTAAATTTTGCTTCCATTTTTTAACTATTCACGCTTCACTGACTTCTTCTCTATTTTGTTTGCATTAAGCGATTGATGGCATTAAGATATGCTTTAGCCGAAGCAACAATAATATCTGTATCTGCCCCACGACCGACGAATATCCTTCCCTCTTTTTCAATACGAATAGTTACTTCACCCATCGCATCCATTCCACCTGTAACTGATTGGACTGCGAATTCAACTAATTTGCAATTGGGATTGACTATTTTATCAATGGCTTCGTAACTCGCATCTACCGGCCCTGAGCCAGCTGATTCTGTTTCTAATATTTGCCCTTTTGAAGTAATCAATTTTATCTTAGCCGTTGGTGTAATTTTATTTCCACACCACACCTCTAAAGAATCAAGTGAATAGGATTCTTCGACTATTGAAATTTCATCATTAATGATTGCCTCAATATCACTATCTGTAATTTCTTTCTTTTTATCCGCCGTCTTTTTGAATACTTCAAATGCCTTTTCAAATTCATTCTCACTAATCTCATAACCTAATTCTTCTAATCTATGTTTAAAGGCATGTCTTCCAGAAAGTTTTCCTAAGACAATTTTACTTGATGGAAGTCCAATACTTTGCGGGGTCATAATTTCATAAGTTGTTCGCTCTTTGAGGAAACCATCCTGGTGGATTCCGGATTCATGAGCAAAGGCATTTGCTCCAACGATAGCCTTATTGGGCTGAACTGGTATTCCTGTGTAGTGACTCACCATTTTAGATGTTTTATAGATTTGGGTCGTATCCACATTGGTTTTAAGCCTAAAGAAGTCGGGTCTGGTTTTAATTCCCATCACGATTTCTTCTAAAGAGGCATTACCAGCCCGTTCACCAATGCCATTTATGGTGCATTCAATCTGTCGGACACCCGCACGAATTGCGGCTAATGAATTAGCGGTAGATAATCCTAAATCATTATGACAATGAACACTTAAAATCGCTTTAGAAATATTTGGGACATTGGCGATGATATTTTTGATGAGATTGCCAAATTCTTCGGGAATAGTATAACCAACAGTATCCGGGATATTGATTGTTGTTGCCCCTGCAGAAATAGCCGCCTCAATCATCTCGTATAAATATTCTACATCAGCCCTTGTCGCATCCATTGGTGAAAATTCAACATCATCGGTATAACTTTTAGCCAGGGCAACCATTTCTTTCGCAATTTCGATTACCTCAGCCGGGGATTTGTGAAGTTGGTGTTCTATTTGTATGTTAGAGGCAGAGATAAAGGTGTGTATCCTGGGTTTTTTAGCGCCAGAGATTGCTTCCCATGCCCTATCTATATCTCCTTTTCGGGCACGAGCTAAGGCACAGATAGTTGGTCCTTCAATTGTTTGAGCAATTAGCCGAACGGACTCAAAGTCACCAGGGGATGAAATTGGAAAACCAGCCTCAATAATATCTACCTGCAACCTGGCTAATTGTTTGGCAATCTCAAGTTTTTCTTTTATCTCCAGACTTGCTCCTGGCGATTGTTCACCATCTCGTAATGTCGTATCAAATATGTATATCTTCTCCATTTTATTCTCCTGAAAATAGGAAGTAGAGAGTAGAGAGTAGAAAGTAAAGAAAACATCACTCCCCACGCTTATCTCCTCATCTCCCACCTTCTATCTCCTACCCACTATTTTCATCCTCCTCGTATAATATATATTGTTGGTCATTTTGAATGCCACAATCTTAATTCCTTATTAAAGCCCCCAAGATTGGGGGTTGGGGGTTGAAAATAAAATTAAAAAATTAATTATTAGTAGTGGTAGTGATGTGGAGAGTGTGGGTAACTCCAAAGGACTTATCCAAGCAATTGTGGATAACTCAAAGAGTTATCCAAGCGATTGTGGGTAAGTTGTGGACAGATCTGCTGTCCATCAACTTATCCACATGAGCGTCAATTGCGTCACTATCCACATCTTTCCACTTGACTTTTTAGGATGTCCCTGTCATAATATCCAGTAATACTGGTCAGGGAAGGACTTATCCTCCT
>JBFLXS010000147.1 GCA_040755795.1 bacterium
GGTTAATGACCCTCTGGGTTATCTTTTGGGACTCCAAAATGTCAAGAAATACAAAAAGATGGCAGAAAATGAGGTAAAGCAATGCCTGGGACCGTAGATATAGCCTTAAGTCCTACGCAACGCTCTCACTGTCTGAATTACAATTTTTTTAAAAAAATGCTTGACAAAATTTAATTAATATGCTATTATATAATCATAAGGGATGAGGAATTAAATCCCCTTCCGATTGTAGATAGGAATCAGAAAGAAGGGATATCGCTATATCTTATTGAAAATCAAATGGTTATGCTAAATTTTGCCTTTAAATAAAGGGGAAGTTCTGTTTTAAAATCCACCCCCGTCCTACCAATCCGTAAATTTTTACTTTCGATTTATCAGAACCAAACACAGAAATTCTCGGTGAATTTTTAGAGACTGAATTCACCTATGTTTAGGAGAGATAGAAAAAAATATTTTTCGTAAACATTTTGAAAGAAAAATAAGGGATAATGAGCTTCTATCTAATTTTTCACCGAGAATTCCTGGGACCAAACAAATTTTACTTGACTTTTTTTGAAATATGCTATAGTAATATATACTATGTTAATTTACCGAAATCAGTGCTCATCTATTTATCAAATTCCTATGAGGTGAGTTAAATAGATATATCTCAATGAAGAATATAATAATACTGGTGGATAGAAGTGAAAGTGTTGGTGAAAAAAGATTAAATGAAGTCAAGTCATTATTAAAAATTTTTATTCCGTGTCTTATTTTAAATGGATTTCAAATTACTCTTTTTAGAAATTCAGATCACACTCAACCCCCCATTGGTCCTACCGATAAGGAGAATGATTTATTCAATTTTTTAGATAGTACTCAAGTAGAAAAAGTATCAATACTTTTCCCTACTTTAATAGATACAATTAAGTCAGCAGAAATGTGTCAAGATTGTAAAACTATAATTTTTATGAGCGACGGGGAAGTAGGAATTAAAGAACCAACAGATCAATGGCTTAATCAAATTAGAACAACAAATATTAAAATTTACACTTTCGGAATAGGAGAAATAAATAATATTTTTCATGATGTACTTCAAGAAATTGCAAACAAAAGTAAGGGACATTATTATCGTGGATTCCCTCTCGACATGGCTCTTCATAAATTCTCGAAAGAAATATTACACATAGATTGTCAGCTTTCATTTAGGTTGCACCTTCAACAGTTAAGAGCCTGGATAAAAGTCAAATATGATCTAAAAAAAGATAAAGTTCGGGGTGATGAAAAAAGAACTCACCGAACACAACTAGATTTTGCATCTATACCTTCTGACGCAAAAGGAATTATTTTATATGAAAATTTTCGACTTATTATAAGCAGAAAAATTCCTGGTCAGATTGGACTTATAAAAGAATTAGATAGAGAATTTGGTAGACAATTATTCAGGAGGAAAAACTTACAACTATATGTCTTTAAAACTATTTGGCCAAAGGTAACTTTTACCCAATTCGTCTATTTTTTACCTAAGAATGAGAAAAACTGTGAAATTTTGGGTGTTTTTAGTGATAGAGAATTGTGCAAGCAAGAAATCGATATCTTAGAAGATATGATCCAGGATACATAATACTAAAAGAATCTTCTCGGATAAATAGGGATTGGGGGTGATTTTAAAAAGAGAATTTCGCACAAAAATAGTGGGGGGAAAGAAAAAACAGATAGATAAAAAGACTAATAAAATCAAAGATAAATTTTATCCGAGAGCGTTCTAAAAAGTAAAGGAGGTAATCACTAAATATTAAATATGAATAGGGAGGAAATAAATGTAAAAGTAGTATATAATTTAATGGAATTTTTGGAAGAAAGATATGAGAAAGACAAGAATTGGATTGATAGAAAAGAATTATATCAATCTCCTTATTTCTCAAATCCTCATCTTCCACCCAAAGGAGAAATTGATTGGGCAATAGAAATGTTAAATGAACGGGAGATAGTTGAAACAACAAGGGGTAACAAAGTTAGGTATTGTCCTCCTCAAAATGAATTAAGATAATATCCTTATACGATATTATCTTGGAGTTTCGTTAATTTATGGTGACATTGAGGCTGTCTGAATTAGGAAAGAACTAGGGTCAAACCTTGAAGGAAAGAGCTCTGGTCAAACCTTGAAAACAGGAAAACAGAATTTAGGTGTTCTAAAGGTTTGCCCCTAAGTTCTCTCATTACTTTCTTACTTAACTACTTCTCCCGCCAATAAAGTCGAGATAACAGCAAATCCTAAGAAATAGCCGGCGTTTAACGCGACATTTTTAACCTTAATTAGCTGGTCAATTTGTTGTGCTTGCATATTGATAGTTGCCTGAGATTCAACCAATTTCATTTGAAGCTCAAGGATAGCACTTTTGAGCATCTCATTTTCTTCATCTTTAGATGAAACTTGCTGTTGAATTTTAACTAACTCACTCTCTTTTTGCTGGAGCAGGACGACTAATCCTTCATCTTTTAGTCTTTTAATCTCAAGTTCTAATTCGCTAATTTTTTGTTGATTTTTTTCCTTTTCCTTTTCCATCTCATTTATTTTCGCTTGAAGCACAGCACATAGTTGAGAAGCCTTCTCCCTGCCGATGGCTAATTTTTCTCCCGGGTAAATCCAATGTGGGTCAGTGAATATGTTGTATTGTTTGAACTTTGGCCAGAGGTAAGGCTGGCGATAATAATATCCGGCTAAGTCCCAGAGCGTATCCCCTTTTTTAATAATGATTAAATCGCTATCCTTATACTTTTGTGTGATTTTGGAGTAGGAGACTCCAGGTGTGACACTGACCATACTTGCGACTAAAATCCAGATTACTGCGCGCTTAATTTTTACCATTTTATTTCCCTCCCTTATTTTGGTAAATGGTAACTGGTGAATGGTAATTAATTACCAATTAACCGATTACTTACTTTTAATTTCGTGAAGTCCTATTAAAATGTTTAAGTAATCTATGTTATCTGTAGATTTTGGAGATTACATAGATTTCTTCTCAATACTTAATTGTCTATTCCCTATTTCCTTACGACCATAAATGGTCATTGCGCCTAAGCCAATAAAGATACTTATTATTTGAGATAGCGTAAGATGAAATACCATTTCGGGGTTATCCCCACGATACATTTCAATCATAAATCTGGCGATAGAATACAATATAAGATAGCTCAAAAATATCTGGCCAGTAAATTTGCGTTTTTGCCACAAGTAACTAAGTATAAGAAATGTAAGTAAATTAGCCAGACTGGAGTAGAGTTGAGTTGGGTGAAGTGGGGTTAAATCCAGCGGATTACTCCCTGGCATCATCACTCCCCAGGGTAATGTTGTGGGTTTCCCATAACAACATCCATTTAAAAAGCACCCAATCCTACCTATTGCCTGACCTATGGCGATAGACGGTGCCACGACATCTGCTATTTCCCAGACAGGTAATTTCTGTTTCTTTAAATACCAGATACTGACAATCGTTGCCCCTATTAATCCACCATAAAATATAAATCCATACCTTGAGAAGATTATTTGTAATGGTTGAGATTTATATTCGTCTAAATTAGTCAGGACATAAAGAAACCTTGCGCCAATAATTGAACCTATCAGGATATAAATACCTAAGTCAATAATTATTTTTGAATTCAATCCAATGTTTTTTGCCCTTTTTTGGGCTAAATATATTCCTGTGGCAAATGCCACAGCCAGCATAACACCATAGGAATAAATGGTAATTGGCCCTATCTTTAAAAATACTGGATGCATTTTGTTATCCTCATTTTAATCGTAACTATTTCACCGCACAGACACAGAGACGCACAGAGACCATTTAATTTTCTTCGTGTCCTTCGTGGTGAATAGTTACCCTGGATTTATATCTCTTACAGCTTTTATGTTATAACCACTTCTTAAAAGTCAATTTTCTACTTTCTTTCCAACATCAACATCGACTAAAATCTTAGTTCTTTATCTATCTTCAAACGCCATACGGCAAAATTGCGTATAACGTTTTCGGTGTATGCGAAGTTGCGGAGCGAAGCGGAGCAATTTGGGTGAGCGAAGCGAACCATATTACACTGTGTTATACGACGCCCGCTACTTCAATATTTGCTCAATAATCTCTGATGCATCTTGAACAAACTTTGGACAAAGAGTAGCAATGAGGTTCTTTTCTTTGGCAATCTTCATTCCTTCAGGAGTACTTATCTCACAACCAAGTAACTCTCTACATGCAATTGATCTATTGCGAGACTTAAATTTGTCAACAAATTCCCTAACGAGGCTGTAAGTTTTCTCTTTTGTTTGCTCATCTTCAACTCTTGTCTTTCCATATTTAAGTCCTATCACCATAAACGCGCCGGTTACCGCTCCACAGATTTCACCCATGCGACCCATTCCACCTCCGAAAGCTCCAGAAACCTTTAAAGCCATTTCACGATTTAGACCAAAATCTACTCCGTAAGTTGAGAGCAATGCTTGGGAACAACTGAACCCTTCTTTAAAGCAAGAAACCGTGCTTTCAACCTTATCCATCTTTCGAACCTCTAATTTTTTAAGTGGGTGTCGTCTAACGGTTTGCGGATAAAAGAAGTTTGCCGATAGGCGAATTTGGGGAAATCTCTGATTCCTTTTTATCCGCTGTTAGGCGAAGTCTCGATCAATTTACCACAATTTATTATCTCGTTCATTTTATCCCCTAAAGCCAGTTTTTGTTTTACATGACAAACATGACATTAAAACCTATTTTTTGTCATTATTGTCATTTCCCGCTTTAAATAATCTTATATAAGCTCGAAACATCTTATCTGTAACCTCATACTTCCCCCTTTCTACTTTACTTAATAACTTTTTACTCACCAATCGTTGGAGGTATTTACCAATATTACCAGAGCTGATTCTACTGCCTGTTTCTGAAAGAAGTTGAGTTATTTCCTGTTTCGTCAAGGGTGTTTCTTGAAAGGAAAAGACTTTAAGCACCTCTGCCTCTCCTTTACTTGCTTCATTAAACCAGTGGTCAAATATCGCTGTTCCTAAATCCACTAAAGTATTCTGTAATGCCTTCTCCCAAACTGCTAAATCAACTTTATCTACTATCTGAGTCTCATATAGATTTCTGCATAATACCTGCATTTCAAAAGGATGACCATGAGTATAAAGATATACCTTCTCAACTACCTCTGGTGAAAAAGTAACACCTGTATTCTCAAGGGTCTTTTCTACTGTATAAACTAACTCTTCCTTTGATAGAGGAGGAAGGTCTATCTTAGAAAGAAAATATCTACCTATAGGGTGATGTCTCTTTAAGCTAATAAATTCATTCCACTTCTCAGGAAGACAGGTAATTACAAATAATATCTTTGTCCTTTTAACAATGGTTTCATTGCTTAAAACTTGTTTAATAGTAGTTAAAATCCCTGAGATAGGCTCAAAGTAATGGGCATCATCCAACATTACTACCATTAATTTCCCTTTATTTTTCTTTATATCTTCCCACAGACTCAAAAGCGTATCATAGAGAAGTCCTTGAGGCTGTAATTTCAATTTAGATAACTCTCGACTATATTGAAATCCAGTACCCACAATAGTAATTCCTAAACCTGTAAGCTGCTTAGTGAATCTCTCTAATTTAGAACTTGTAAAGGGTAAATCCCTAAATATTCCCTGGATGATGCATTCAACACCATCTAAGACAGTACTATCCTTCCCAAACTCATCCAATGGAACTATAGAGGCAATGTATCCTTTCTTTTGAGCTAACATCTTAAACTCTCGCAATAGCATAGTCTTACCAATACCCCAATCACCTAAGACTAAGAAATGGTCACAGACAGATTCTTCAGCTTCCTTGAAGTTTATTCTCAAAGAATCTCAACTCCTTAAATCTTCCTCCAAATACCTTTGGTTCAACACCTGTTTTGGGACAGAACGGATTTATCTTCTGCACCTTAGTCCTGCTTTCTAAGATGGCATTCTTAATTATTCTTCTAAGTTCATCATAATTTATCGGTTTATCAATAAAATCATAGACTCCTTCTTTAAATGCTTCTCTGGCTAACTTTGAGGTTCCATAGCCAGTAACCACAATTATCTGGGTACGAGGACTACTCTCCAATATCTCCTCCATAACCTTTAAGCCGCCCATCTCCGAAGACTTTAGTCCTGGCATCTTTAGATCTATAATCACTACATCATAAGTCTGTTTCCTTATCTTCTTAATAGCTTCAACAACGGTATCAGAGGTTTCAATGAGGTAGTCCTTACTTTCCAACTCTTCCTCATAGACCTCTAATTGATCCCTATTATCCTCGACAATCAAAAGGTATGCTCTATCTGGCATTTATTTCTCCTCAGCTATGGGAAAACTAATGATCATGGTTGTTCCCTTCCCTTCTTGAGTTTTAACTGAGATACTTCCATTGTGTCGCTCAACAATTCTCTTGGTAAGATATAGTCCCAACCCAGCTCCCCTCTTCTTAGTAGAAAAATATAACTCAAAGACATTATCTAAATTTCCCTTTGGTATCCCCACTCCAGTATCACTGATTTCAATATTTAGATTTGTTCCCTTCTTTTCAGCCTTAATTAAAAGCTCTCCACCTTCTGGCATTGCCTCTATACCGTTATTTATAACATTCACCAAGACCTGTTCAATTTGGTTTTTATCTATGATCAATTTTGGCAACTCAGGACCAATATCTATTGTTAATTTAACATTGGAAGGGATTCGATACTCAAATAAACTGATTATATCGTCCAAAACTTTCTTTATATCTGTTTCGGTTGGAGTTGGTTTCCCTTCTAATAATAAACCTCTTAGATTATTTAATAATACATTACAATACTTAGCGCTTCTTGATAATCGTTTATACTTCTTTATATTAGAATCATCTTCAACTTTTTTATCTAATAACCCCTCAGAGGTTGAATTGATAATACCAATCTCAGTAGTAAGAGAATGGGTTATCCCTGCAATTATATCACCAAACTCTGAAAGTGTCATTGACTCCGGATGGTCTTTTATTCTTTGCTGGGATGTCTGTTTTAATCTATCATATTGTTTAGTAAGAAAATCAACTTTTCTCTTTAATCCGATATTTTCTGCTTTTAAACTATCTCTTTTCTTTAAGTTGATATGTTGCACACACTCTTCAATACTCTTAACTAATTCTTCAATACTAAATGGCTTTCTAAAAAAAGCAAAGGCACCTTTTCTCATGCAAGATTGAAAAATTTCATCAGATACACATACCGTTGAAATTATTACTTCAATATGTGGATATTTTGATTTTATCTCATCCAATAACTCTCTTCCAGCTTCCCTCACGAAATCTTCATCTTTTCTTATTGGCATAATAATATCAGTTATAACAATATCAACTTCCTCTTTTTCTAATATTTTAAGGGCATCAGTCGGATTTGTAGCAGTAAAAACTTTATACCCCTCCTCTTCCAACTCATGGGTTAATATTGTTAACCAAATAATATTATCATCCACTACTAATATCTTCTCGTTAATTTTAAATCACCTCTTGTGTCAGATTCTTCTTATGTTCCTCATGCTAATCTATATCAACCTTTTCAAATCGCCATTAGATTGCAATCTTTGAGGTGGATATTCTCTTCCCGCCCATTAAATTAATCGAGATTTCGCCTAACTTGTTTATAAACGAACTTGTTCCTCTATACTCCCAATTTGGCATGATAGACGAAGTGTTTCCACCTGTGCGGTTAAATGTAAAATGAAAATGTATAACTGAAAGGTAATGAGTCTTGCGAAGTACTAAAATTTCCCATTTTTCATTTCCTATTTTACATTTTACATTTATTTTTCCTTTGCGTCTCTGCGATGAATTAGTCTAATCGCACAGGTGGAATTATTTCTATTTCTCTTTCTTAGTTAATAATAACATAAAAACCCCAATACAAATACTTGCATCGGCTAAATTAAATGCTGGCCAGCGATAATCTTTATATCCAATATCTATGAAGTCAATTACACCGCCGACTGAGAGCCTATCCCATAAATTCCCCATAGCACCACCTAAAACCAATCCAAAGGCACCTGCTGTCCAATAATTTATAGATTTAAGCCTGAATAGTAAGAATACAATTATCCCGATAATCAGCGTGGTTGTAACGACCAACAATTGTCCATAATCAGCCAGAAAACCAAAGGCTATGCCTTCATTTTGTATATAAGATAAAGAGAATATATCCTGCCAGATAGGGATAGTTTCTCCTTCAGACATAGTTTGTTGAACAATGAATTTAGTTATCCTATCTAATATTAAAACAATAGTGGCAATTAGAATAGTGGCACAGTTCTTTTTCAATCTTTTTAATATTTTACCTCCATTACAGAAGACAGAGGTCAGATTTCTGACCCCTGTCTTTTAATCTTCTTTCTTCTCTCCCCTCTTTTTACAATCAATACACAATCGGGCATAGGGCATAGCCTGGAGGCGTTCTTCGTTAATTGGGCGATGGCAAGATTCACATATTCCATATTCGCCTTTTTCTACCCGGTAAAGTGCCTCATTAATTTCATATAAGATGTTGTTCAGATTATTGGCTAATCCGGCATCTTTATCGCGTTCATAGCTATCAGCGGCAACATCTGCCATATGAATTGAGTAAGCAGATAAATCTCCAGAGGCATCGCGTTGGGAATTCCGTAAATATCCCTCCTCCACAAATTCTTTTTCTTTTTGATGAATTTCTCGTAATTCGAATAATTTGGTTTTGTATTGTTCTAATTTTTCTTTTTCCATTGTGGTAATCTTCCTCCTTACTTTATGGTCCATTTACCATGCGAGACCACTTTAATACATCGTTCACAGAGAGTTGGATGTGCGGTAAAACTTCCAACTGCCTCGCTGTAATTCCAACAACGACTGCATTTACTCCCTTTAGCCTTTTTTACCTCGACTT
>JBFLXS010000148.1 GCA_040755795.1 bacterium
GCCAATCCTGGCAAAACAATAAAGGTGATCTTATGAAAAGTTTAAATCTGTAGTGCCAAAATTCGATTTCCTGAAGTTGTAACTCATTGATTTTACACAACTTAATTTTTTGAGTCATGAACTTAGGAGAAGGTAAAGGATGGCGTAATATCTTATGTTGATATTGGACATATTATCCATAAAGATGGTCTTCAATCCGGGATTGAAGCAATTACGGCTGCTATTGATAAACACTCTGCTTCTCTTGTAGCTATTGATTCCTTTAAGGCAATTAATGAATTAGCTGACTCTATCTCTGCCTTCCGTCAATTTGCCTATATGTTATGTGTAGAGTTAATCGCCTGGCGTTGCACTTCATTTTTAGTCGGTGAATATAATCAAGCCGCTTTAGAAAAAGAACCTATATTTGCTATTGCTGACAGTATCATATTTATGGATAATAAAATTCAAGGGGCACAAAGCCACAGAACTTTTCAAATAGCCAAGATGCGTGGTGTGAACTATTTTGATGGTATTCATTCACTTAATATCTCTAAAAAAGGTATTAATGTTTTTCCTCGAGCTAAAACACCACCTCAACTATCTTTTGAGCATCTGGGAGAAAGAAAAATATCGACGGGCGTTCTGGGGTTAGATAAGATGACTTCCGCAGGATTACCACTTGGCTCATCTACATTAATTGCGGGTGGTGCTGGCACGGGTAAGACTACCTTATCACTCCATTTTCTTATGGCTGGTTTAAAGAATAAAGAGCCCTCTGTGATGGTTACTTATCAGGAGACTCCTGACCAATTGGAAATTATAGGCAGAAGTTTTGGCTGGGATTTGAAAAAATATGAAGAAGAAGGGCTGCTAAAAATTATCTATACATCTCCAGTAGAGTTAGATATAGATGAACATACCCTTGTTATTAAAAAAGCAGTTGAAGAAGCTAAAGTTAAAAGGATAGTGGTTGACAACCTGAGAGATATTGAGATTGTAGCTAATAACCAGGTTCGTTACCATAATTTTGTCTATTCATTGGTTAATTTCTTTAAGTCTAAAACGATTACTTCGATATTGACTACCGAGACAGAAGACTTATTTGGTGTGCCAAAACTATCCAGTGGTATCTCCTTCATTGCTGATAATGTAATTTTGCTAAATTATATAGATGTAACCTCTGTTATCAAGAGAGCTATGACTGTTTTAAAGGTAAGAGGTAGTGACCATGCGAAGGAGATAAAAGAATTTGTGATTACCTCTGCCGGGATGGAAGTAAAAATCTAAGAAGATTTACTGTTTCTACGCCGTTCCCGACGCTCCTGAATGTGAAATACTAAAAGAAAAATGCTTCCAACAATAGCAAAACTGAAAAGTACTAAAGTTGCTGCTTCCATTGAATTATTCCTCCTTATCCGTAGGGGGTTAAAATTCTAAGAAGATTTAGCATTTCTCCGCCGTTCCCGACGCTCCTGAATGTGAAATACTAAAAGAAATACACCAGCAACAATAGAAAAACCAAAGAGAATTATACTTGCTGCTTCCATTGAATTATTCCTCCTTATCCTTTGGGATTAAAAAATAGGCAAATACAACTAAAAAAGTACTCGTAATTAACCCTGTAATGGCATAAATAGGTTTGAAAGTACCTGTTATAAGACTACCAATTACACCAACAGTTAGAATAAATTTTACTAAGTCAAAAAATAAATCAGCTAATTTTTCACGACGCTTGCGATTATACATAGTTTTTTCTCTTATTTAATTATAACCAATATCTCTATGGATGTCAAGAAAAAAATGCTGCAAGGGAGGTAAATAAAATGACTGAAAAAAAGTATACAGAAAAGGATGTAGAACTAAAAATCAAACAAGAGATAATAGGTCTCTATGAGGAATTATTTAAAACCCTCTGGGACAAGATTGCTGTTACATTAGGGGGGATAACTTTAGTAGCTTTATTTCGACGAATTATTAGAAAGGTATCTTTAAAATACACATGGATGAAAAGAGTAGAGGTAGGAGAAGAAGGACTTGATTTTAAGAATTTACACTGTAAGATGTGTGAGGGCGATAAAGAAGTAATGAAAGAAGGATTTAATACGGTTATTGCTGAATTATTCTCCTTCTTAACACAAATGACCGGTGATATTTTAATAGGTGAGCTGGAAAATATAGTTGAAAAATACATACCAGAAATGAGAGAAGAATTACCTTAATCGTTGTTCGTAGTTCATAATTCAATCTCTCGAATCACGAACTACGAAAAAGGTAAGAGTTCAGGTAGGATATAAAAAATAAGGAGAAAGGGAGAAGATGGAGAAGTGGAGAAAAGAAGAGTTAACTGATAGGATTATTAATGCCTGTATTAATGTCCATAAAGAGTTAGGGCCTGGTTTTCTGGAGAGCATCTATCACAATGCCTTGAAGGTTGAGTTTGCAAGACAGAACATCATCTTTGAATCAGAAAAAGAAGTCAAAATATTCTATCAAGGTATTGAGGTTGGGATTCATAGACTTGATCTTTTTGTTGGAGATGAGATTGTGGTAGAGATTAAAACTGTTGAGGAGATAAGTGGGAAGTATTATAATCAGGTTAGATCATACCTTAGAGCAGTGGATAAAGAAATAGGGTTACTGGTAAATTTCGCAGACTCCAGGATTGATGTCCGAAGGGTGGAGCAAGAAAAAGTTTGAGCCATTTCTCCAATTCTCCCTTTTCCCCATTTCTCCTTGTTTACACTTCTAATGTATAGCCCTGAACGGTTACAAAATGTGGGACATGATTAGCCGCCAGCGGGGGACATCTTATCCTCTGCTCTCTCGCCCCTTGCATCTTACCTCTTGTCCTCTACTATCTGCTATTTATCCGTGTTAATCTGTAACTGAATAATTACAATATTTTTTCTTCGTGGTCTTCCGGGGCACCCACTTGTGGGTCGTTCGTGGTTTATCTTAATTGCACAAGTCGAATTTTTTCTCTGCGAACTCTTTTGTCTCTGCGGTGAACGGTTACTCTCCTAACTGTTCTGCAATCCTTTGCATTTTTTTCTTGATTAGCCAATCAGGAAATGCCTGAACCATTGTTAGTATCTTGCCTTGTGCAGATAGCACCAACTCTTTTTTCTCTCTTTCCATAGCAGAAACAATAGCTTTCGCCACTTTCCCTACAGAGGCGTAAGGTCCTTCAGGTCGATGTGCCCCACCTAATTTCTTCTCCTCTTGAAAGATATTGGTGGAGGTATAGCCTGGATAAACAATCATTATGGAGATACCACTTTTTGCTATTTCTGGAGACAATGTCTGACTTAGAGCTACAAGTGCAGATTTACTGGCAGAGTATGCCCCTAAATACGGCACACCATATTTTGCGGCAACAGAAGCAATGTTGACAATAAGACCTTGACCTTGTTGCTTCATTATCGGTAGAACCTCTAACATACAGTGCACTGCCCCAAAGAAATTTACTGCCATGGCCTGATGAAAATCTTCCAGACTGGTTTTTTCAGTAGCACCATAAACGCTAATTCCAGCATTGTTAATCAAGATATCGATACCGCCGAGCTGGTGAATACAATTCTTGATGAGGTTAATTACCTCTTCTGTTTTTGTTACATCACAGGAAATAGGTAGGGGACAAGGGGCATTGGGATAAGTGCGACTAAGTTTATTGGCAATCTCTATTAATCGCTTTTCTCTGCGGCTTACCAACACTACATGTGCCCCTTTTCTTGCCAGCACGGTAGATAGCCCTAACCCAATTCCTGATGATGCTCCAGTGATTATTATCCTTTTATCTTTAATCTTCATATCTCTGGAGTCCTTTATACATCCTTTCTATTACTGATTCATATTTTTTGGCAATTTCTAGTCGCCTGAGTTTTAAGGTAGGTGTAAGTCCCCCGTTCTCAATAGTAAACCCTTCATCTAAGAGGACAAATGCCTTTACCTTCTCATAAGGTGCCAAATCTGCAGTTAAATCTTCTATCTCTTGCCCTACAAATCTTATTATCGCAGGGCATTTAAGTAATTCAGAATAGGTTTCAAAGGCGATATTATTTTCCCGGGCATATTCTTCAATTTCTTCCTGGTTAAGCACAATCAATGCCACAAGACATTTTTTGCTCTCCCCTAAAAGTATCACCTGCTCAATATATTGACTGCGGCATATCTTTGCCTCAATAGGAAGTGGTGCAATTTTCTTCCCATAAGAGGTAATAATAAGCTCTTTTATTCTACCAGTAATAATAAGATTTCCTGCTTCATCAAATCTGCCCTGGTCACCGGTATGCAACCAACCATCTTTATCGATTATTTTAGCCGTTTCTTCAGGTTTATTGAGATAGCCCTTCATGACATTAGGTCCTCTCACCAGGATTTCGTCATCTTTACCAATCTTTACCTCCACTTCCTCAAAAGATTTTCCTACACTACCAAGCCTATTGTTCTTGACCGTATTGGAAGAAACTACCGGTGAGGCTTCAGTTAAACCATATCCCTCGACAATATTGAATCCAAAGATATGCAGGAGTTTTGCCATTTCAAAGTTAAGTGGTGCTCCACCTGAAACAATCAACTTGAGCCTTTTGCCGCCAATCTTTCTAAATTTTGACCCGATAAAATTATCGGATAGCTTCGATTTCAGGTTAAGCCAGAGCGGAATGGGTTGCTTTGTATATCTCAAATTGATATATTTATTGAGGTTTTTAATTGTCCAGAGAACCAGTTTCCTTTTTAATGGCGAGCCTTTTTCAATCTTGTTTTTAACTATTTGATATGTCTTTTCTAACACTCTGGGCACAACCAGGATAATAGTAGGATGTATCTTTTGCATATCTTTTATGACGGTGGCTGGATTTTGGGCATAAGCAATAGTTCCACCGGCAAAGAGGATGGCATAATATCCACAAGTCCTCTCAAACATATGCGACAAAGGAAGATAGGAAAGCACCCTATCTTTACTACAGAAGTTGAATCTATCTCTGCCACAAAGGGCATTAGAGATAATATTATTATGGGAAAGTATGACACCCTTTGGTTCGCCGGTAGTGCCTGAGGTATAGACAACCGTAGCAATATCATCCCCTCTAATTGACCTATCATCTATTGGTGCAAAATCAGACTTTATCAATAACTGCTTAAAATCAAGCAAGTCCTTTCTTTCCTCAGCTGGTTCCATAAGCACTACAGGATTAAATCTCCCTGGCATAATTTCAAGAAGGTTTATGTTTTCTACAAAGAGCAGTTTTAGACTGGCATCCTCAATGATATATTTTATATAGGCTGTGGATGCCGAATGGTAAATAGGAACAACAATACCACCTAATTTGAGAGTTGCCAGGTCAGCGATTACCCATTCAGGTCGATTATAGGAAAAGATGCCGACAGCATCGTCTCTACCTATCCCAAGTTTCTGAAGGTTTAGTGAAACGGCATCCACTTGCACCTTCAGTTCTCGATACCTTAGCCTCTGATAGTTCCCTTGCTTTTTGTAGAGTAATGCTACCTTATCAGGATATCTATTTACTATATCTACGAAAGACTGGTAAATCATACTATTGAAGCCCCCACTTCTTAGTCAAGTTTTTGAACTCTTGAATTAAAGTTTGCCAATCTCCTCCAACCGTATATAACAGATTACGGATAGTGGTAGTATCTATTACTATCTTCCTCTGAGATGCTAAGGTTAAAGAAATTTCTGTAGATTCTTGCACCTTGCCGAGTTGGATAGGGATTATGGACTTAGATTGAGCTATAGTCAGGAAATCATCCTTTTTGTGTGCAGGGATGGTAAATACCAGCTCGAATTCACCATGAAGACCTCCCAGCATCCACCAATAAGGTGTCCTGGTGCGGTTGCAGAACTCTAACGCTTTAGGTGCGAGGATTTGTTGCCAATGATAATCAATCTCAAACCCTAATCCGTTAAGACGCATTAACTGGTCAAGTGTAGCCAGCAAACCATCACTTGAATCCATACAGGATGAGGCATATTCCCTTATCAATTGGCTTTCTTTAAGTCGTGCTACAGGTCGATAATCACTTTCAAGGGAATCTGCAAGATGGGTAATTTTCTGCATGGCTAAAGCATTTCCTATTCCCATCCCACCAGTAGTAAAGACAATATCCCCTGATTTGCAACCATAACGCCGCATAACCTTGTTTTTTGGCACAAGACCTATGGCACAGCCAGTAAGAGAGATAGTCGAGGTAAGGTTGGTATCCCCACCCAGGATATAGGTATCAGCCATCCGACAAGCAGACTCCATACCTCTGGCAATCTTATTTATGAATTCTGTATCTCGGTCTGGTTCTACAGATGTAGAGATAACTATTCCCAGTGGGTTAGCACCTACTGCGGCTAAATCACTCAAAGAGGCCATAACCGTTACCCAACCCATAGTTGTAGCCTCCTGATATAATCCCAGACTGATTTCTTCAGCTACAGTGTCAATAGTTACGGCAAGGTAATGCTGTGGGTCTTGTGGGAGTTCAATAAGTTCTGCATCGCTTTGATGGGGTTTGTTTGCCTGATAAGGTGCAGGCAAAAAATGCCTTACCCACGAATTTATAAGCATATTTTCCATAATTTCTTCTTGCGGGTTCATTGACAACACCTCACTGCTTCAGGTATAAGACTAAAGCGAACCCTCTGTGCCATAACAACTTCACCATCCATCTCTAATGCAAATACTTGCTTGCTGTTAACCAAAACCTGGCGGCTAAACCAGGAGTGTGTTTTTGGGTAGCCTTGAAACCGATGTCTTGCCAGTGCCATAAGTATCCCTATCCTCTCAAATAAAGACATCCCAAAACAAAGATTGACGCCAAGTAAACCATTGTCCGGAACAATATCATAGCAAAGAGAGCCTGCAAAATGCGGACTTTTTATTATACCTAAGTTAGTTACAAGAAATTCTTGCTCAATCTGGTTATCGACAGTCAAAAGGCAGGGGATATGGCGATAGCTAAGGATTGTTTTAAGTGCACAAGCAATAATTGCCGCATCTACCGATACATTTCTAATTATCTTCAGGAATAGCGGTTGTGAATTAAACAAAGCATTTGCCTGAGCCGTAAGACCAATACTGGCGTTAAGAAGGGAAAAACGGGACTGGAAGACTCCCTGGTCATCTTGATAATCTATCCGAATAACATCGCAAGGTTTAGCGTTTTCCCAATCAATCCTTACCGGCACATCTTTGATATATGCCTCATCTCGAAATGGTTTATGGAAGTCATTGCTTGAGCCAAGTCCAACGGCGCCAATGAGTATATTCTTCTGGGCTTGAAGATTCATAATAGCATTTAACAAAAGATGGACACTGCCATCCCCACCGGCAGAAATTAATATCCTCGCTTCATTCTTAATAGCTTTTGCGACCTGCTCTGGAAACCCGTCGATAGAGTGAATCTCCTCCAGATTAAAGTCTCCTATTCGCTGGTAAAGTTCTTTCTCTATTTTCTGCCACCGCGTTCGACTCATGCCGTAATTACAATGTGGATTCAAAAACACCCGCATTCCTGACACAATCTCCTCCTATACCTGTGTTTTTTCAGGTCTCAGTCTCAATGTGATTTCAAATAGGCAATAGAAGATGGTTATAAATATTAACCATTGTATCTTCAGGGTGACAATTATTGACAGGCAATAGAGTATAAAGGCACGCACTACATTGGTTATAGCACCATAAGTTTTATCTTCATCACGGATGAGGTGTATTTTTATCTGGGCATAGAGGTTTATGAGCAGGGCAATGATAAATATGGTCATTCCGAATGGATTGATGTTGTGGGTCAAGATTAATGTGCCAATGGTAAAAGTTGCGGTTAGCAGAGCGGTCAAGTCACTATAGACACAAGCCTTCCACCAGCCAAAGACTACTGGAAATGTCTTATAACCTGTCTTCTTATCTGCGGATATATCCTTAAAATATCCCATAATGACAAAGTTTGCATAGCCAAAGAATATGGCGAGGACTGATAAGAAGAATGATAGCTCTTTCAAATCACCCAGTGTCCTGAGCTCTACCATTCTTCCCATTATTGGCAAAATGGCTACAATCCAGGCATTCCAGGGTGGTCCTCCCCACCAGGTGCGTTTAAAATAGGTGTAGGTCAACAAACCAATGACAGCAAGAAATCCCAGCACCAAAATCTCTGGATTTAAATAAGTTAGGAGCACGACACATATCGCTAATCCTACAAGGCTGAAAATTAAAACATGGTTTTTCAAGATTTGCCCTTGCACCAATGGGCGATATGGGGAAGAGATAGCATCAGTATCGGTTTGGAAACGATCTGTTAGTGCTTGTCCAAAACCATAGGATAAAAAAAGCGGGATGAATGCCAATATGATTTTCCATACTGGTAGTGTCTCTTTTATAAAGGCTAATCCTACCAGTCCTGCCGCACCTGAAATAAAGAGAAGATACGGCCTCATAGTGATAAGATAGGCAAGTAAGAACCTGTTGCTGAATATAGGATAAGGCATCTGTGGATGTCCTCCTCCTTAAAAGAATTGCGACCTGTGCAGGTAGATTTAAGATTATTATGCTTCCCTTACCTTTGACTCGTTGAGTAGGCGAATCTTGAGTGATACATTCTGGATGTGCGGTTTCTAATTGAATTAATTCCTTTAGTAACTGAAGTCAATATTATAATAATACACTATTTATGGGATAATTGCAAGAAAAAAGTTTGGTAAGAGTTCAGGGAGGATAAAAATAAGGAGAAAGGGAGAAGATGGAGAAGTGGAGAAAAGAAGAGTTAAGTGATAGGATTATTAATGCCTGTATTAATGTCCATAAAAAGTTAGTGTCGTGTTGAACAAATAACGCACGGAATTTGATTCTGGTAACTGGTGATTGGTAACTGGTAATTAAATACCGTTCGGCTGAG
>JBFLXS010000149.1 GCA_040755795.1 bacterium
AATTCACTAATCTCTAATTCGCTTTTTGGTATGTGGAATTTGGTGCTTATTTGAGATTTGGTGCTTGGGATTTGGGATTTTTTACTTATCCACTCTGAGTAAAATTTTGACTAATAACTGCTATATTACCGATTACCTTACAATAGGTAGGTGATATGGGAAAACCGATTATTGGTATCACGATGGGTGATGCCGCAGGAATTGGACCAGAGGTAATCATTAAGGCATTAAATACACCTTCTATTTATGCGGAATGTTGCCCAATAGTGATTGGTGATGGAAAGGTATTGTTAGCAGAAATCAGAAGACAGAGGATAGAGGACAGAGGACAGACTCTTCCCGAACCCCGAGTCCCGAGTCCCGAGCCCCGAGCCCCGAGTCCCGAGCCCCGAGTCCCGAGCCCCGACTCCCGAGCCCCGAGTCCCGATTTTGAAGACAGACTAAAGATTAATTCTATTCAAGATGTATCAGAGGCTAAATTTCAGTTTGGAACGATTGATTGTCTTGATTTGGATAATATTAAATTAGATGAATTAGAGATTGGGAAGATAAGCAGAACAACTGGTAAGGCGGCTATAGAATACATAAAAAAAGCAGTTAATCTAGCTCTGGATAATGAAATTCAAGCCATTACTACTGCCCCGATAAGTAAAGAGGCTATAAATAAAGCAGGATTTCATTTCGCCGGACATACAGATTTTTTGGCAGACTTAACCCATAGACGCCAATATGCGATGATGTTTGTAAGTCATTCTTTGAAGGTTGTCCTGGTAAGTATTCATATCCCTTTATACAAGGCAATCCGGCAACTTTCAAGGAAAAAGGTTTTGACCACGATTAAATTAACTCAATCTGCATTTAAGGATTATTTTGGACTAAAAAAACCAAGAATTGCCGTAGCTGGATTAAATCCACATGCCAGCGAAGGAGGGTTATTTGGCAAAGAGGAGGAAAAAGAGATTATCCCGGCGATTGAGGTCGCACAACGCAAAGGGATTGACGCCAGAGGCCCCTATCCGCCGGATACTATTTTTTATCGTGCCGTAAAAGGTGAATTTGATGTCGTCATCGCAATGTATCACGACCAGGGACTTATTCCTTTAAAACTATTGGCTTTTGATGAGGCAGTCAATGTTACCATTGGATTACCAATAATTCGCACCTCACCTGACCACGGCACTGCATTCGATATTGCCGGTAAAAACATAGCCAGTCCTAAAAGTATATTAGAGGCAATTAAATTAGCGGCGAAAATGGCAAAGACAAAAGGAGGAAAGCAATGACTACAGCAACTATGCTAAAACAAACAAAATTTACCTATGAAGATTACCTTACCTGGGATATAGAGTCTGATAATCGGTATGAATTGATTGGAGGTGAATTCTTTATGGCACCAGCACCAAATGTATGGCATCAACATATTTCTGGAGAAATTGTATTTAAAATTATGCAACTTTTAGAAAAGACAAAATCAGGCAAGGTATTTCATGCCCCTTGTGATGTTGTTTTAAGTAACGAAGATGTTGTTCAACCGGATATTATCTTTGTCTTAAAAGAAAATTTCAATATCATTACCAAAGATAATATACAAGGTTCACCGGATTTACTCATAGAGATTATCTCGCCAAACTCTGCCCAGAGGGACAGAATTACGAAAAAAAGGCTTTATGAAAGATGTGGTGTCAAAGAATACTGGTTAGTTGACCAGGATAGAAAAGAAATAGAGGTTTTGACATTAGAAGAAGGAAGATATAAAACTTATGGTATCTTTAAGTCCGAAGATACTCTTTCTTCAGTAGTATTAAAGGATTTTTATTTTAAAGTAAGAGAGGTGTTTTAAATGGCTACAGCAACTATGCCAAAACAAGAAAAATTTACCTATGAAGATTACCTTACCTGGGATATAGACTCTGACAATCGGTATGAATTGATTGGAGGTGAATTCTTTATGGCACCAGCACCAAATGTATGGCATCAACGAATCTCAAAAAGAATTGAATTTAAAATTATGCAAGTATTAGAAAAATCAGGGTTAGGAGAGGTATTTTATGCCCCTTGTGATGTTGTTTTAAGTAACGAAGATGTTGTTCAACCGGATATTATCTTTGTCTTAAAAGAAAATTTCAATATCATTACAAAAGATAATATACAAGGTTCACCTGATTTACTAATAGAAATTATTTCACCAAACTCTGCCCAGAGGGACAGAATTACGAAAAAAAGGCTTTATGAAAGATGTGGTGTCAAAGAATACTGGTTAGTTGACCAGGATAGAAAAGAGATAGAGGTTTTGACATTAGAAGAAGGAAGATATAAACCTTGTGGTATCTTTAAGTCCGAAGATACTCTTTCTTCAGTAGTATTAAAGGATTTTCATCTTAAACTAAGAGAGGTGTTTTAAATGGCTACAGCAACTATGCCAAAACAAGAAAAATTTACCTATGAAGATTACCTTACATGGGATATAGAGTCTGATAATCGGTATGAATTGATTGGAGGTGAATTCTTTATGGCACCAGCACCAAATGTCTGGCATCAACGAATCTCAAAAAGAATTGAATTTAAAATTATGCAAGTATTAGAAAAATCAGGATTAGGAGAGGTATTTGATGCCCCTTGTGATGTTGTTTTAAGTAACGAAGATGTTGTTCAACCAGATATTATCTTTGTTCTAAAAGAAAATTTCAATATCATTACCAAAGATAATATACAAGGTTCACCGGATTTACTCATAGAGATTATCTCGCCAAACTCTGCCCAGAGGGACAGAATTACGAAAAAAAGGCTTTATGAAAGATGTGGTGTCAAAGAATACTGGTTAGTTGACGCAGATAGAAAAGAGATAGAGGTTTTGACATTAGAAGAAGGGAAATATAAATCTTATGGTATCTTTAAGTCCGAAGATACTCTTTCTTCAGTCCTATTAGAGGATTTTCATTTTAAAGTTGGTGAGGTATTTTAACGAGGTATTGGTGCGGATAATGTCTTTACTTGATGATACGAAGAAAATACTATTACAAAACAGTATCAGACCCCAAAAAAAATTAGGACAACATTTCCTTGTGAACGAGGAGATACTTAATCAAATAATTTCAGCGGCGCAATTATCGAAAGAGGATACCGTTTTAGAAATTGGCGCCGGAATTGGTATTTTAACCAGTCAATTAGTCCCGTTGGTCTCAAAGGTTATTGCGGTTGAAATTGCCCCGGTCTTGATAAATATTCTCAATCAAGAATTAGCGGGATATACGAATGTTTTGATAATAAAGGAGGATATTTTAAAAGTAAATTTGTCTGAACTGTTAGATAGAAAAGACCAAAGACTAAAGACCAAAGACCAAAGACTAAAAATAGAGGAAGAAGACCGGAGACAGAAGACAGAAGACAGATTACGGATTTCGGATTTGAACATAGAATCCCGAGTCCCGAGCTCCGAGTCCCGAGTCCCGAGCTCCGAGTCCCGAGTCCCGAGCCCCGAGTCCCGATTTTCAGCAGAAAAGAAGATAAAGGTAGTTGCCAATTTACCTTATTATATTGTAACACCAGTAATTATACATCTTTTGCAGGCGAAAGAGAACTTCTCAACATTAATTTTAATGGTGCAGAAAGAGGTTGGGGATAGAATCCTGGCTAAACCAGGGTCAAAAACCTATGGGGCATTATCTATCCTGGTGCAATATCATTGTCAAGTAGAGCGGATATGTGAGGTAAGCAGGCAATGTTTTTACCCTCATCCACAGGTAGATTCAGTTGTCTTAAGGTTAAATATCTTAGACAGACCATCAATATCAGTAAAGGATGAGCAGTTTTTCTTTAAACTAGTTAGAGCCGCCTTTTCAAAGAGAAGAAAAATGCTAATTAATGCCATTTCAGATGTGGGCATTAGTAAAGAAAGACTAACAGAATCTCTTGTTGAAAATAAAATTGACCCGAAAAGAAGAGGGGAAACATTAACATTAGAAGAATTTGGTAGACTAAGTGATTTTTTGAAAGAAGTAGAAAGTAGTAAGTAAAGAGATACAATGATTTCTTTATTTGCTACTCTCTACTTCCAAAGGAGGCATATAGAATGGATAAAAGGAACAAAACTGCAGAATATTATGTTAGTTATGAACAAGATGAAGATGGATATTTCATCGCTTCCTGTCCTTCAATCAAAGGATGTGTTGCGGCTGGTAAGACTATGGAGGAAGCCTATCAGAATATTCAAGAGGCAATAGAAAGTTGTCTGGAGGCTTTAGAAAAAGTGAAAGGGATTATCCCTGAAGAGAAATTTTCTCACGAAAAGATTCCAGAAATATCATTTGTAGCAGTAGGTGTATAATGTCAGAGCCAGATGTTAAACTAAAGGTATGTTCATATAAGGAAATTGCCAGAAAGTTAGAAAAGGCGGGCTATATTAAAATTAGAACGACTAAGCATCCAGTCTATTACAGTGAGAAATATGGTATGACAATACCAGTTCCAAATCATCCAGGGGATGCACCTAAAGGTCTTGTGAGAAAGATTATCAAAGAAATGGGAATGAGCGTAAAGGATTTTAATGAACTTTAACAAAGTTTGGTGGTAATCTAAAATTGACCCTAAAAGAAGAGGGGAAACATTAACATTAGAGGAATTTGGAAGGGTAAGCGAGTTTCTAAAAGAGACAGTAGATAGTAACCATAATGTATTGGAATGTGGGTTAGCGGAAAAAAAAGTGATAATATTAAAATGAATGAAAAACTTTATTTTCAAGCAGAAAATATACAAATATATAATGATGATTTTTTAATTTCTGATGAAATCACAGGAGGCTCGATAGATTTAATTGTGACTTCCCCACCTTATAATGTTGACTATTAGATACAACGCTTATGATGATAAAATTCCTTATGAGGTTTATCTTGAATTTACTTATAAATGGCTTGAGAAGGCATATAAACTTTTAAGAGAAGATGGGCGGTTCTGCTTAAACATTCCCCTTGACAAGAACAAAGGTGGTCAACAAAGTGTTTATGCTGATATTATTTCAATAGCCAAAAAAGTGGGCTTTAAATATCACTCGACAATTGTATGGAATGAGCAGAATATATCAAGAAGAACAGCCTGGGGTTCGTGGCTTTCTGCAACCGCACCTTATGTTATTGCATCTGTTGAAATGATTGCTGTGTTGTATAAGAAAAAGTGGAAGAAACTTAGTGAAACGCAAAAATCAGATATGACTAAAAAAGAATTCATGGATTGGACAAATGGTGTATGGACTTTTATGGGGGGAAAGCAAAAAAAGAATTGGACATCCGACACCATTTCCAATAGAACTTCCAAGAAGGTGTATAAAACTATTTAGTTTTGTGGCTGACACCGTGCTTGACCCATTTTTAGGTAGCGGTTCTACCTTGATTGCTTCCGTCCTGACAAATAGAAAGGGAATTGGTATTGATATAGATAGAAATTATTGTGAAATCGCAAAAGAGAGGCTTATAAAAGAAGCAAAAATAAACCAGCAAAAAGAGGAAGAGAAATGACAAAATACCAGTGCAAAAACTGTAATTATAAAGGAAATTCTTTAGTGTTTCAGATTAACAGTTATAACTACTGTGTGGCTACAAATGCGGAAGAACCTGAATATATAAGTGACACACCAAACTGGGTAAAAAATATGGGGTATGGAGAGGCTTATGTGGGTGAACCTGTCGGATGTCCAAAATGTCATGCATGGGGTATTGATAATTTTGAGATAAGATAGTCATCAAATACACCAATCTGGCATGAAAGAGCAAGGATATATAATTTTTACTTAAGGGGATTCAAGTATCTCATAATAATGCAAAAGATGAGTAAATGAAATTTTTAGCGGATTAAAAAAAATCGAAAATCAAAAATCAAAAATCGAAAATAACAGAGAGGAGGATAAGACAATGAAGGGCGTAATTATGGCTGGTGGTTTTGGGACGCGGTTGCGACCGCTTACCTGTAATATCCCTAAACCTATGGTTCCGCTGGCTAATAAACCAATAATGGAACATATCGTTAGTCTTTTGAAAAAGTATGGGATAAAGGATATTGTCGTTATCCTTTATTATCAACCTGAGATAATTATGGATTATTTTGGGAATGGAGAGAAATTTGGGGTGAATATTACTTATGTTTCGGCGACTCAAGATCTTGGAACAGCAGGCAGTGTAAAAAATGCGGCTAAACATCTGAATAAAGAACCATTTTTGATTATTAGTGGGGATGTTTTGACCGATTTTGATTTAAAATCTATTATTAAATTTCATAAAGAAAAAAAGGCTATTGCCACAATTACCTTAACCGCGGTAACCAATCCTTTACAATATGGTATTACCCTTATTGATTCAACCACAGGTCGAATAAAGCGTTTCCTCGAAAAACCTTCCTGGGGAGAGGTTTTCTCAGATACAGTTAATACGGGAGTATATGTATTGGAGCCAGAGGTTCTTGAAGATATTCCTGAAGGGGAGATGTTTGATTTTAGTAAAGACTTATTTCCTAAATTACTTGCCGAAAATTCTCCACTTTATGGATATGTTGCTACAGGATATTGGAGGGATATTGGTAATTTAACCGAGTATCGATTGGCACATTATGATGTTTTAACCCAAAAGGTAAATATTGAGATTTGTGGTGAGAAAAAAGAAAATATCTGGAAAGATAAGCATTCCATAATCGCCGATGGAGTAAATCTTGAAGGCAATGTTATTATTGGCAAACATTGTAGTATAGGAGAAGGGGTGAAGATTATTAATTCTTGTATTGGAGACAATTGTATTATTGAAGAAAATTCAATAATTACTAATTCTATTCTCTGGGATGGCGTTCATATCGGGAATAGTTGTGAATTACGAGAAAATGTCATTGGAAAGGAATCTTATATCAAAAAGTGCTCATTCTTAGAAATAGAGGCAATAATTGGAGATGGTTGTGTTGTTGGAAGTGATTGTATTATAAGAACAAATGTCAAGATGTGGCCTTATAAAATCGTAGAAGATGGGGTGACATTATCGACAAGCCTTATCTGGGGTGAGAAATGGACACGGAGTTTATTTGGTAGTCGGGGGATAGTGGGATTAGTCAATATGGAAATCACACCTGAATTTGCCTGTCGCCTCGGTGCGGCTTATGCCGCATCTCTGGCTAAAAATGCGGATGTTATTGTCAGCCGTGATGTACATAAAACCTCCAGAATGATAAATCGCTCCCTGATGTCCGGGATTTTATCCGTAGGAATAAATGTCTGGGATATGGGTGTTATCCCTATGCCTGTTGCCCGATTCCAGAGTAATATCTTGAATGCACACGGCGGATTACATATTGCTCGTGCCTCTTACGACCCTAAAATGATAGAAATTCGCTTCTTTGAAACCTCTGGATTAGATATTTCCGCGACTAAAGAAAAAGCCATTGAACAACTTTTTTACCGCGAAGATTTCCGAAGGGCAAAGGTAGAAGAAATAGGAGTAATATCCTTCCCCTATCGGATAATCGAGTGCTATCGAGAAGGATTATCAAATGTAATTAATGCTAGTTTAATCGCTCAATCTAAATTTAAGATTATCATCGATTACGGCTTTGGTAGTATCTCAACAGTATTTCCAACGGTTTTAGAAGGATTAGGCTGTGATGTCATTGCCCTCAATGCCTATACGGATCCAGAAAGAGTAATTAACACACCCGCCAGTATATCTTTGGCATTAAAACAATTATCAAATATTGTCCTGACACTTGATGCAGACCTTGGAATTCTATTTGACCAGGAGGCTGAAAGAATCTTCCTGGTGGATGACCGAGGTAGAATTATTCCTGCTAATTTAAATGTCGCCTTATTATCAAAATTGGCTTGTGAGACGGTTAAAGAAGGAAAAGTTGGTATTCCAGTCACAGCCACCCGGATTATTGCCCAGATGAATGAAGACCGAATTAAATATATCAAAACTACTTATAAAGAAAAAATCTTTGATAAAGATTTAATTATGATTAGTAATGGACAGGGGGGATTCATTTTCCCTCAATTTCAACAGTGTTTTGATGGTATGGTTTCCAGTTTGAAATTACTTGAGTTCCTATCATCTAAAGGAATGAAATTAAGTGATGTAGTCGATTCTATCCCACCATTCTATGTCCATCATGAAAGAATCTCCTGTCCCTGGGAATTAAAAGGGAGTTTAATGCGATGGATAATGGAAGAGGTTAAAGATAAACATATCGAATTGATTGATGGTATTAAAATATATCGCCGAAAGGATTGGGTCTTGCTATTACCAGACCCGGATGAGGCACTATTTCATGTCTATGCTGAGGCAGGCTCGAAAGAAAAAAGCGAAGAATTAACCACAGAATATATCCAGAAGATTAATAAATTTAAAGAAAGAGGATAAAAATAGTAGGCAAGTAGGTAGTAGGTAAGTAGGAAAGGGATAAAGGATGTGCACAGTATTCCTCTTCTGGGGGCAATGTCTCCCCCTTTCCTACTTTCCTACTCTCCTACTTCCTACTTTCCGGAGAATCCCCCATTTCACTGACCCATTACATAGTAGGTAGTAGGTGAGTTAGTCTGTGGTCTATAGTCTATTTTGAGGAGGAAAGCAATGCCAATTTTAGCTACAAAAGAAGAAAAATGGACATACGAGGATTATGTTCAATTCCCGGATAATGGGAAAAGGTATCAAATAATTCAGGGGGAGGTTTATATGAGTCCAGCACCAGTTCCGTATCATCAAAGAGTATTAGCAAAGTTAGGTAACATTTTGTATCGATTTGTTAATCTTAATAAATTAGGAGAGGTATTTTATGCACCTTGTGATGTTCTGTTTTCAGATGAAGATGTTGTCCAACCAGATATATTCTTTATCTCTAAAGAG
>JBFLXS010000150.1 GCA_040755795.1 bacterium
TGGCAAGGGCAACCCCTCGCTCAATGATGTTTTCCAGTTCCCGAATATTCCCAGGGAAGTCATACTCTCTTAATAAGGCAAGCACATCTTCGGATATTCCACTTATCTCCTTCTTCATTAAGAGAGAGTATTTTTTCAGAAAGTAATAGCTTAAAAGCACAAGGTCATCCTTCCTTTCTGAAAGCGGAGGTAGATGAAAGGAAAGGACATTTAAGCGATAATACAGGTCCTGCCTGAATTGCCCATCTTTTATGGATTTCTGGATGTTTCTATTGGTAGCCGCAATAAATCGGACATCCACCTTTATTGGCTTTGTAGAGCCAAGTCTTAAGACATCCTTTTCCTGAATAACCCTCAATAGTTTTACCTGCATAGAGGGAAGCATCTCGGTTATCTCGTCTAAGAATAGCGTTCCGCCGGATGCCATTTCAATCAGCCCCTTCTTCATCGCTTGAGCATCTGTAAATGCACCCTTCTCATAACCAAACAACTCACTATTGAGGAGGTTTTCTGGGAAGGCACCACAGTTTATGGCAAAAAATGGTCCATTTGCGCGAAGGCTGTTAAAGTGGATATACTTAGCTAATAATTCCTTGCCTGTTCCTGTTTCACCGCTTATCAATACATTGGAGTCGGTTGGAGCGATCTGTTTGGCGGTGTTAAGTAGTCTTTGCATTGCTGGATCCTGGGTGATTATTTTAACCCTGCCCTGGAGGTTCTCCACCTGCTCCCGCAGTAACTTATTCTCCTTTTTAAGATTGACCTTTTCTATCGCTTCCTTGACTACCTGTCTAACCTCGTCTAATTTGAATGGTTTGGCAATATAATAAAAGGCGCCCTGCTTCATTACTTCAACTGCTGAGTCTAAGGTAGCGTAGCCGGTTATCATAATTACCTCTGTCTCTGGATAGAGTTCCTTGCATCTTTTTAGGATTTGTTTCCCATCCACCTTCTCCATTCGCAGGTCGGTTAGCACAATCTCAAACTGCTTTTCTTCAAGTAGATTAAGGGCATTCTGCCCGCTTTGAGTAACAGTAACCTCATAGCCCTCCTTTCGCATAACATGCTCAAGGTTTTGCAAGGCGATCTTTTCATCATCAACGATTAATATACTGCTCATAACAATTACTCCTGTAAGGGCAGTCTGATTAAGAATGTTGTTCCTTTGCCTTGTTCACTGCTGACAGCAATAGAACCATCATGCTCTTTTATAATCTCATAGACAATAAATAGCCCCAGGCCAGTCCCCTTACCCACATCCTTAGTAGTAAAGAAGGGTCGAATATCTTCTTGAGTGTATCCGGGGAGATACCTAAGCCAGTATCACTTATCTCGATATTAACTCTATCACCTTCAACGGATTTTTGTGCCTTTATGGATATATCTCCTTTATCCGGGATGGATTCGATAGCATTCTTTATCAGGTTCAAGAATGCCTGCTGAATCCTCTGTTTATCCACAAGAATAACTATATCATCTGGAATATGAAGGTCTATTTCTACCCTTGTGGGTATCTGTCCTTTGACAAATCTGATGGTCTCTTCAAACAACCCCTTAAGGGATAATGATTCCTTTTTAAACTCACTATCTCTTGAGAACTCAAGTAAAGACCTGACAATATTCCTGGCTCTATCGGTCTGCTCTTCTATCTGGCTAATCAATTTTTTCTGATAGCTTATATCTGCCTCTTCAATCTCTTCTTTTAGTATCTCGCTGGAGGTGGAAATATTTGATAACGGATTATTTAATTCATGGGCAATACCGGAAAGGAGTGTCCCCAGCGAGGCAAGTCTTTCTGATTGAACAAGATGAGACTGCCTCACTTCCAATTCTTTAAGCATCTTGTTAACGGCTTGAGCTAACGAGACAACCTCCAGGTCATTTGATTTGAGCTCTATCCTTTCAAACCTGCCAGCAGAGAGCTCCTTTGTACTCTTCTCCAGCAATTTCAATGGCCTGACAACAAGCCTGGAGAGTATTTGGCCGATGATAATCCCTGTTAGGGAAAGGGCAACAATAGAAAGGATGAGGAACCATCTGGCATAGTAGAGAATAGCCTGAAGGCTCATCCTTTCAGTCTTTAAGATACCTTCAGCCATTATAACTATCCTTTTGCCGCTTTCTCTTATTTCACTCTCCCCTTCGTCTCTTTTGCCTCTAACATAATCAGCCATCAGTTGCTTGTATCTCCTTAGCTCATCCCTTATCTCTCTTATCTCCTGAAGGCTGGCAATGGTTTCAAATCCTTTGATGTTGGTTTCCAATAATTTCTCGGCTTTGACAACATACTCTTGATTCTGATGGTAGTCTATCCCTTGTTGGTAGAGGAAGTAGTTCTTTTCAAATCTTCTTATCTCAAGGATAGTTTCAAAGAAGTCAGAGGTTATCTCGCCAAATATTACCTTCTTTTCTATAAATTGCAGTTGAATGAAGGCAAATATAGAGAGCCCAATAAGTATAATCAGGATGGCGTAATATCCATAGGTTATCTTTTTTCTGATACTTTGTTGTTTGAACATAGGTTATATGTAATCGCTTATAGAAAAACTGTTCCGAACGAGAGCACAGGAGGTTAGTTTCCAACGACAAACTCTATGTCTATTCTTCGGGGACAGTGATTGTAAGCATTCAGCCATCAGCGGTCAGCAGTCAGTAATCAGCAAAATAGGTTGAGGGCTGAAGTTTTGAATGCTGTTTTTCCTTGTAACCGTTCAGGGATATAGCCACAGAGTCACAGAGGGAATATATAACCACAAATGAATACGAATAATAAAAAGCAGGAAAGCGAACCTAAAGGTTCCCACTACACTTATCGAATGTCACAGGTTAATTCGTGTCTATTTGTGGCTAATTTTCCTAATTCTCTGTGAACTCTGTGCCTCTGTGGCTGAACGCTTACAAAAGTGCTTTATGTCCTAACGCAATTGACAACTTCGGAACAGATGATATTTTACAGGTTACCAATCTGCCCATTCTTAATTATATACCCTTGTGAGGCTATTGTCAAGCATTCTTTTCAGAACTTTCCCATCATTTTAGAAAAGGAAATAGATTAAGAGCAAGAGCAAAGTCTATTAAAAAGAAAAGAAGTAAGGGAGGGAGAGATGTTTCTTTAGAACAAAAAAACTGTTGCAATTTAAAACACCACCTCCTTATCTGTATCACTTTAAATCCCCCTTACGGATTCAGGGTTGGCAAAGGCAAGGTTAAAGTCTGCTGCATTGTGCAACAATTCCGCCTTTTCCAGGATTTTGATTACTCATAGCCCGACAATGACTTACGAAATACCTTCTATTTGGCATAAATCTTGCTTATCATCTTAATAGGTGATTAAGATGAAAATGTTTTTCAGGAAATTCGAAACGATGATGTCAGCGATTACCTTTGCTGAAGAGGGCGAATTTGAAACCGCTAAGGAGATGCTAAAAGAAGACAGACGGGTTTTGTTGGCTATCAGAGAAGGGAGGATAGACCAAAAGGTGCTAACATACGCTTTGAATACCTGTCAGAGGATTGGGGCAAGCCTCGATATACTGTATGTATCAAGCAGGGATACTGTCGCTTCAAGCATTAATGACCTCTGTAGCCATCTCAAAGAAGCAGGGATAAACTACAACCTGGTGAAAAAAAGCGGGGATTTCAAACAAGAGGTAATAGACTGGACGAATCTTAATCAGGATGTTGTTTTTGTAGTCATAGGAGATAATCTCGATTTTGAGAGTAAGGATAAATGGCTTCCAGAGTCCTGGGATAAGATTAGATGTCCAGTGGTAGTGGCGAATGAAATTAAGGAGAAACGCTCATGCCCACAGGGAGTGGGCACAAAGGAGGATGAAAATTAATAGGACGCAGATTTACAGGATTAACAGGATTTTAAAGAAAAACCACTAAAGCACTAAAAACATTAAAAAATTAATTTTAATCCTGTTCATCTGCGAAAATCTGCGTCCCATTTTACATTTTCAGGAGAACTATGGGTAACTATGTCAAGAAAAAGCCATATAGGAAGATGATATGGATGGGTATTCTTTCCATTGGACTTTATACTGCTTTGCTTATGAAACAAGATATTATTAACGATTATTTTACAAGGGGTGGAATCTATGCCTTACTGCCGATAATCACAGCGTTTCTTTTCTCCTTTGTTCATGGCTCATTCACAGGTAATTTCTGGACGGTGATGGGTATAGAGGCGGTTAAAAAAGAAACGAAAAAAAGTGAAGATGAGGGGGAAGATTGATTATGCATGAGGTAGTTAATTTTATTAATCTTGATTTAATAAACATCTTCTATCTATTTAGTCTGGGTTTTGTAGGGGGGCTGGTAAGTGGGTTTATAGGCTCTGGCGGGGCATTTGTGCTAACACCAGGGATGATGAGTCTAGGGGTGCCTGGTCTGGTATCTGTAGCCAGTAATATGTGTCATAAATTTCCCAAAGCACTTGTTGGGGCTATCAAGCGAGCAAGGTATGGTCAGGTAGATGTTAAACTTGGTCTGATTATGGGTATATCTGCTGAAGCAGGTGTGCTTTACGGTGCTAATATTCAAGAAGGTATTAAAAAAACATTTGGGGAGGCAGGTTCAAATCTTTACATCAGCATAGTCTTTATTGTAATCCTTGGAATTGTAGGCACATTTGTGCTTCTGGATGCATTAGCGACTTACAAAGATAATAGTATCCATCAAGAAGAAAGGTTAACTAAACTTGCCCGTTGGGTGCAATCCATACATATCCCCGGAACAATGATTTACTTTGAGAGTTTAAAGGCACGGGTGTCATTCCTTTTTACCATCCCTCTTGGTTTTGCCACCGGTATGCTTGCCGCTACTATTGCTGTGGGTGGTTTTATTGGTGTTCCGTCAATGATTTATATCCTTGGTGCACCGAGTCTTATGGCTTCTGCTACAGAGCTGGTGATAGCCTTTGTCATGGGAGTGGGTGGCAGTCTTAAATATGCCTTACATGGAATGGTCGATATTAGACTGGCAATGATAATTCTTGGCGGCTCACTTTTTGGCATTCATCTGGGTGCTATTGGCACAACTTATGTTAAGCCTTTTATGATTAAAGTCGTGATGGGGGTGATAATGGTCACTGTCCTTTTTAGCCGCAGTTTGATGATACCAGTTTATCTTTCTCAACTGGGAATCATTCAAAATCTGAGTGAAACCACTATCAAATGGCTAACTAACATCAGTTTTGCCATTATGGCATTAGCCTTGCTTTTAGGTGCCTTTATTATTCTCAAGGCACTCTGGCAGGGATTGACAGCAGAAAAACGATAGTAACTATTCACCGCAGAGACGCAGAGGAACAGAGAAATAAACCAGATAACAGAAAAGATTATTGAGGCAATCATTGTCCTGCATAGAACATCAAAACCAAATTGTTAATCAATCATGAGATGTCTGTCCCCAAAAGATTGCACTGATGAAAATCCGTGATGGAATGAAGTGTGTGGTAAATAGTTTTTATTTTTTTCTCTGCGTCGTCCCCCTTTTTTCATTATAGTTTCTACGGCGTTTAGTACCTGCTCAACGCTGATTTGTGACATACAAACATTTTCTTTGCAGTTATAGAAATGCCCAATTTTATTGCATCCTCGACATTGGACATTACTTTGAATGACAATTGATTCTTTTAGATATGGCCGCCATAATTCTACTACTCCTGGACCGAATAAAGCAATTAGTGGAGTTTTCACGGCACAAGCAAGATGCATTGGCCCACTATCATGTCCAATAAATAAATCGCTTCTGGCAATGATTGAGGTTAATTGATAAAGTGTCGTCTTTCCTATTATTGAGATAATATCTTTAGACCGGGAATTAACTAAAGATAATATTCTATTACCTCTTTCAATATCATTAGAGGCACCTGTCAGAATGATTTTAGTCCCTTTTTTTAAAAGTTCACTAATTAACCCGGCAAATTTTTCCACTGACCACAATCTTTCTTTTTGTCTTGCACCAATATGAATAGTAATAAGGGGAATGGTATCGTCTTTAAATTCTTTTAACAGTTGTGTGGCAAATTTATCGTCTTCTTGAGAAGGGAAAATCTTCAGGTCTTTATCTTTTAAAGGTATATTTAGTTCGGATAAAAACTTATCATAAAACTCCTTCATATAAATATTATGATTAAACGGAATGCCTTTTGTATAAAGTCTGCCCGAACCATCCCGATTAAACCATAACCGCTGGACACCAACCGCATTAAATCCAACCCTTTTTGGTGCTCGACTCAAACGGCAAAGCCAGGCAGTCCAATATGTGCCTGATAAATCAATGGCTAAAGCAAAATTAGTCTGGCGTAATTGGTTAATAAGTTTAATCTTGCCTGATAAACTTCTATCCTGATAAACGATAACCTCATCAAGGTAAGGGCATTTAGTTGTTAATTCTTTTATTTGCGGATGAACCACGGCAATAATTTTTTTATTCTGGAAATATTCTCTTATCGCAGATTGCATCGTAGAACATAATACGAAATTGCCTATTCCATAGATTTGAATGAATAAGATATTATCTGCAGGAATTATAGGGTGAGGTTTTATCTTATCTATAAAAATATATATAAGTCCAGTTATCAAAATAACAAAAAGTTCTACTTCTAACCTTAATATCTTTAAAAACCGTTTAATTTTAATGGTCATCTTTATATTAGTTTTGTGAGGTAACTATTCAGCCACAGATGGACACGGATGAAACACTGAAAATTCGTAAATCGTGTCCGTTTTCCGTGTCCGTAATCAGGTTGAAGGCTGAAGGGTTCTTCTGAAAATCGGGACTCGGGACTCGGGGTTCGGGACTTGAGAAGGCTGGTAGCCGCAAGCTTCAGCCTGATTTCACCTGAACCATCAAACCCATTTTCATCCCCCTTTGTGCCCACTCCCTGTGGGCATGAGCGTTTCTCCTTCTAACTTTTATTTTCTATCCTTCTTGATTCTCTGCCACTTCTTTCACTGACTTTATTATTCTTACACCTGTAGTCTCAGCAGAAAATATCCACCAACTACCACAATTCTTACAAAGAGGGATATTATTATATTTTGCCTCAAGGTGCATCTGGCGTAACTGGTGAAATTTTGCCCCCTGCCATAGTTCTTCAATTGTATTTTTAGTTACATTCCCCATCAAGCACTTACCATGAAAATCTTTACAGCATACAGGCACATCCCCATTCCAATAAATTACCATTTGCTGCCACAAATACTGACAGGGCTTCCGATTGTTTTCTGGAAAAGAAACTCTTCTATCCTCTACCTGTCCAGCCAGAGTATCATAATCTCTAATCTGAATGTAATCAGTATCATTTAAAAAATGCCTCCACATATCAATAAAACTCTCTATCTCGGTGACATTATCTTTCATCCTTATGAAAGAGATAACTGCCTGAGGACTTTGATTTCCTATCTCTTTTTTTAATTGGAGAAATCTCCTCACATTGGTAGTAACCAGAGCAAAATCTCCTCCTTCTCGTAGTTTCTGATATGTTTTTTGGGTAGCCGCATCCACTGAGAATACTATTACATCCAATCCAGAAGAGATTATTTGTTTGGAAATTCCTTCATCAAGAAGCATACAATTAGTCCCAACACACACCCTTTCTATTCCCATAGTCTTAGCATACTGAATCATCTCTATTAGCTGCGGATGGAGTAAAGGTTCTCCATCGCCTGTGAGATAAAGGGAAGAAACATATTGGTGAGAGATTTCATCTACGAGCCTTTTATACAAACCAAACTCCATATTTCCAATCTTTCTTTGTAACCGCGGTCGACAACACATAAGACACTTAAGATTACACAAATTGGTAATCTCAATAGATATTTGAAAGGGAAAAGGAAGAACCTTCTGGAGTTTCTCTCTTACTTCTTTTTCATTAACCCCTTGAGAGTCCCACCATATCTTCTTAATTTCTCTGATATAATCCCATACTTTCTGGTCTCTTTCCAAAGTCAAAATCTCCTTCCTATTTAAATTTTGTCAGTGTCTTTGAAAGATAATATATCACAAATTTGTAAGCGTTCAGGTGGTGTAACAAAAGGAGATGTGGAGATTAAGGAGATAGGGAGATATTATTAAAAAAATTGAAATTAATAGAAACTAATAGAAATTTATGGAAATTTGTTGTTTTCCACAATCAATTTCTACCTATTTCTATAAATTTCAATCTATTTCTATTATCTTATCTCCATATCACTCTTATCTCCTTATCCCCTTTCTTACACTTTTGATATATAGCCTGAACGGTTACCTAAAGTTTTATAATTTTTGGGCAGTAATTATCCAGCGAGAGTCTTTCTTAGATAAATCCAGCCCCATTAATCTTTCCCGACATTCAAAGTCGGTAATTTCAAAATTCACCAGTAATTCTTTTATCTCATTCAGGCTAAAGAAATGTTGCGGTAGGTTTCCTTCGACATCGCCTGGAAGAAGGAATGTTTTTTCTTCGATTTCCTCTCCTTTACCACATTCTGTATCACGGTCTGAACGAAGTGCTAAAAATAGTATTCCTTTTTGCGTCAGGACTCTTTCAATCTCTTGTATTCCTTTTTTTGCCTCTTTAATTAAGATATGGTCTAAAGTTCCCAGACAAATAACCACATCAAAATATTCTGAAGGATATGGTATTTGGGTTAGTGTATTTTTTTTTAGTTCTGCGGTTAGACCTTCCTGGTTTAACCAATTTTGTGTAATCTGGAGTGATTTTTGTGAAATGTCTATTCCATAGACATTAAAGCCTTTTTTGGCTAAATAGATGAGGTGTCTTCCATTACCACAGCCTAAATCTAAGATGCGGTTCACTTTT
>JBFLXS010000151.1 GCA_040755795.1 bacterium
TTCCACAATCAATTTCTACCTATTTCTATAAATTTCAATCTATTTCTATTATCTTATCTCCATATCACTCTTATCTCCTTATCCCCTTTCTTACACTTTTGATATATAGCCTGAACGGTTACCAAATCCTGATGATAAATCTTGCGTTTTCATCTTGCGTCCAAAAAATTCCTCTGCGTCCCCCAATTACCTGATAATGGCGAGCTTGCCTATTTTCTTCTTCCCATCGCCAGTGGTCAACACATAGATGTATATCCCACTATCTACCTTCTTCCCATAATTATCCCGAACATCCCAAATCCAGGTGGCGCGTTTGTGTTCTTCTTCTTTTACTAAACTGCCTGAGATGTCGTAGATGCGGATTTGGGTATCCTCTGGTAACCCTTCAAAAACGATATTTTCATCGCCGCGGCTGGGCTTGAACGGATTCGGATAGACCACAACCCCATCAAAACCCGCCGGTATCCCTTCCCCAATCAAGATAAATGTCCCAAAATGCGGTATGTCCCCATAGATAAAATTACTTCCAACTAAGACCTGTGCCCTGGCTACCTCCACCCACCTCGATTCAATTGATTCCTCATCCAGGATGTATAATTTCAATGTCTCCTCGGCTACATTCTTTGGTGGCTGATGGTAATAAATTATCACTCTGGTCGTTCGTGTCCCAAAATTACCTTCTATCGGTTTCTTATCTCCATCTTTAGCTGCTATGCGGATAATGGTATCAGTTAGCAGACAAAATCCCGGGTTATAATGATTCATCTGCAAATTCGCTATCTTAATCTCATCCTCATCCAGACCTGGTTTATCTATCGTTAGGTAATAATCTTTACTTACACTTTGAGATTTAATGTCTATCTTCAAGTTTCCCTCTTCAACCTTTACATTACTTGCGTCATCGTATAACACCGCAAAATCATTACTCTGAGACTCTATTGCCTCAACTCTAATAGTAATCTTGACATCAGGTGCGGCTTGGTTAGTCTCAATTGTTACCGTGCCTATCGCTATGCCGTTATAGAAGGTGATATTGGCAGGTTTTATCTGACCAAAGTTAGTTGTAAGAGAGCCCGTTTGGTTGTAATCACTTGCCAGATTGCCATACCTATCCTGGGCAGTTACTTTAATGCCAAAGTTAGTATTGATAATCTGATGTTTAATCGGGTCAAAGTCAAATCGATTGACTCTACCTGACCTGACAGTTATACTTGCACTGCCTTGTATCTGTTCTACTCTGCAGGTAAGTATTCCTTTGCCTTGTTTTGTCCCGGCCACAAAGGTCGTCTTTGTGCCAATAACATTGGTCAACTCTCCCAGTTTACTTCCTACTTCCCATTTCCCATTTCCTACCTCTTTCTCATTCCCATATTTGTCATACCCTTTAGCAGTAAATGTGCAAGTTCCACCTACCTCTATGGTGACTTCTGGAGGTGTAATCTTAATATAAGATAGCTCTCCTGGTGTAATAATTATATTTGCAGTGCCAATAATTGTATCACATTTAACATAAAGTATTCCTGAAGTAGCTTCTGTCCCAGCAATAAATGTAGTCCTTGACCCAATAATATTCTCTAATCTCCCTATTTCCTGTTCCATGCTCCATGCTCCGTGCTCCATGCTAACTTCGTTCCCATACTCATCATAACCTGCAGTAGTAAATACCTTTGATTCATCTACCTTTAGTTCGACACTTTTTGGTTCAATGTCTATTCTATCTAAATCTCCAGCTATTACCTTAAGTGTATTACTTGTACCATATTTACCATATCCAGAGGCAAAAATTGAAGTAGTCCCTGCTTTTGTTATTCTTACATTACCTTGCCAAATACCTGCAATAAAATTAGTAGTGGATGTAGGCAAAATAGTATTACTTGTATCACTAAGAGATACTTTACCAATCCAATTATCAATAATATTCTCATCTTTATCAACTGCCTTTATCACTATCTGGAAATTTTTACCTGCTATTTGTGGAGAGGGGATAATATCAAAATTAAAATGGTCTAATTTGCCAGCAGTTACCTTAAAGGTATTACTTGTTCCAACTATTCCATCATTGGAAGTATGAATAATGACATTACCTGAGGAAATAAATATAGTTACCTGAAAGTCTTTTAATACCCCATTGATAAAATTAGAAGTTGTATTAGGAATAATTGATCCAGTGGTATCAGTTAAAGTATTAGTTCCATTATAAGTAGTAACAGTATTCTGGTAGGCATCGTTAGCAATAATGGTGATATTGAAACCTTCACCCGCTGTCTGGTCAGTAATCGGAGCGAATCTAAATTGGTGTAATGCCGCTGACTGGACAAAGAATAGATTGCTGGTGCCAGAGATGAAGTGAGCAGTGATGGCGGTGGTGCCAGACATAGTAATGGTTACTGTGCCCTGCCAGAGCCCTTCTTTAAAAGGGATGAGAGATGAGGGATGAGGGATGAGTGTACCTGTAATATCAGTTAAAGTCGCTGTGCCAGTAAAACCATCGGCTATGTTCCCAAAGCTATCCTTTGCGGTAATAGTGATAGTGAATCCTACCCCTGCGGTTTGTGTCGTAATGGTGGCGAAGCTAAAATGATGTAATCCTGCTGATTGGACTAAGAAAAAATTGCTTGTTCCAGCGATGGAGTAATAGTGAGCAGTGATGGCTGTGGTGCCAGACTTTGTGATGGTTACTGTACCTTGCCAGATACCAGAGGTAAAAGGGATGGGGGATGGGGGATGAGGGATGAGGGTACCGGTAATATCAGTTAAAGTAGCTGTTCCTGTAAAACCATCGGCTATGTTCCCAAAGCTATCCTTAGCCTGAATGGTGATGTTGAACCCTACTCCGGCGGTTTGTGTCGCAATGGGGCTAATAACAAACTGTGTAAGTGTTCCTCCCCTGGCTAAAAATGTGGTGCTTGTCCCGCGTATGTTTTTATAACCTGCGGTGATGTTTGTCGTCCCGGCAACCGTGATGGAACCAGATCCTGTCCAGCTACCAGCCACAAATGCCAGGGTCTGCTTCGGATTCAGGCTGTTGGTCAGGTCTGTCAAGGTGGTGGTGCCTTGAAACGAATCGACGGTGTTTTCGTATCGGTCCTTCGCCGTAATCGTGATTGGGAAATTCACACCTACGGTCTGCGTACCAATTGGGTCGAAGGTGAAGTGGTCGAGGTCTGCAGGAATGGTGGTGATGGTGCCGGAATAATTGATAATTGATAATTGATAATTGTTAATTGATAATTTTACCCTGTCGCCTGCGTGTGGAGAGACAAAATAGGTAATGGTGGCTATTTGGCCTGATTTGTTGGTTGTAGTAGTGATGGTAGATAGAATACCTGATGTACCTGAAATGACTATTACTTCTAAATTGCAACTGATGCCTGATGAGCCAACTGGGTTATTGTATGCATCTATTAATTGAGCAGTGATTGCTACTGTTCCACCAGCAGGGATTTTTAATTCTTCTTCTGGATAGACTAAGAATTTAGTTGGTGTACCTGCGTTGACATAGAATTGATTACTTGTACCTGAAATGGAGTTGTCAGTGGGCAGTGAGGAGTGAGCAGTGATGGCGGTGGTGCCAGATTTTGTGATGGTTACTGTGCCTTGCCAGATACCTTCTTTAAAAGGGATGAAGGATGGGGGATGAGGGATAAGTGTATCTGTAATATCAGTTAAAGTAGCCGTGCCTTTGAAATTAGTTACTATATCACCGTATTTATTGTAGGCAGTGATGTTAATACTAAATCCTTGCCCTGCAATTTGCGGAGATGAAATCGTACCAATCTTAAAGTATTCTGGAGGTGGGATAACGAAGTAACCTGTAGCAATATATTCTGAATCCAATCCATACGCAATAATAGTAATCGTGCCAAACCCCTGGTCATCTACAGTAAAGGTAGTAGTAAAACTGCCATTTTCAGCCGCAGCAAGTACAATAGTTATAGTATTACCAAAACTTATCCTGATGGTTTCTGTTGAATAAAAATTACCACCTTTAATAGTAACAATAGTACCTACCGGCCCATGAGTTGGGCTAACAAGTGTAATTACAGCAGGAGAAAGGGTGGAGCCGGTAAAGTCCTGGGTGAGGCTTTGATCCGTGATGGTCAGGGTAGCCTGGGGAGGAGAGAAGGTGTATTGGGGATGAGTAGGTGTTAGGTAGTAGGTGTTAGGTAGTAGATTGAGGAATTGGTAGTAACCAGAGGAGTTTGTGGTGGTAGTAGCATTACTTCCACCAGAAAGGGTAACTGTAACACTACCCAGAGGAGAACCTTGCTTGTCTTTGATTGAACCGTTGATGAAGAATGTTTCGGCTGGGAGCTTGTAGATATGCCTTTCGTAACCTTGATAAGTATCTGTAAATGTGCCACTTATGGCTGTAACTGTTCTTGTCTCAAAGAGAACAATGAGTTCTTTTGTCCCTGTGCCAATGTCTTTGATGTGCCAGGTGGTAGTTCTAGCTTGAGAGCTGCCATTTAAGGTGATCAGGTATTTGTCGCCATTCTCTTTCTGTTTGTAGATCCAGTGCATCTTTTCTGTCCCTGTGGTGACTATGCCTTTTTCTCCCATAATGTCTAAGGTGACAGAGGGTGGGAGGATGGCTGGGGCAAGTCTGTCAGGGGCCTTGAGTATCTCATAACCTACTTGGTGTATGCCATCCCAAACTCCCTCTACTCCACCATACTTATCATATCTGGGATCCTTAGGATGAGGAAAACCAAAATATAGGATACCAACTGCCCCATGGGCAATGGATATATAGGCCTGGGCAATCATCTCTTCCTTGGTAAGGGTACGGCCTAATGGTTCAGGTGGATAGTCAACAGCCTCAACAGTCATAATTAGTGGTCGGGTATCACCCACGGCCTGTCGCATCTGATCAAGCTTCTGGGCCTGGCGGTTTAAGCCTGTCTCTACATTGTCATAGTCAGAAGGGTATTTATCACAGGAGAGAACATCAGCATCCTCGGCCATCATCTGCCATTCTGTCAATCCCATAAATCCCATAGCCAACATAAAGCCAGGTCTATTAGGATCAGCCAATCTCTGTCTTCGGGATAACTGATGGGCAAAGAGATGAGGTCTTCCATAGGATCCATATTCATGATCCCACTCATCAATGAGATACCAGAAGGGGATATTGGGATTATCCTTATGATCACGCATTACCTGTTCTAAATAGTCAAGACAGGCTCTTTCACTGCCATATCTATATTCACCCACCCATCCGGCCCTGATATTCTGGCCGAAGACTGGAAGTACCTTCAGATTATGGTTAGCTGAAAGTTGTAGATGTTCATCAAAACCTGGCTCTACATATCCACCCGGCCAGTACCACTTATCTGGATCATAGTGGACATGCCAGCGGTTATACCAGTCTATGTCCCAGTCACTTATTACATAGCAGTTCAGGTTATTATCTTCCATTATCTGCCAGGTATCCATGGTGCCTGTGCCCTGGTCATAGACGAAGCTTGTGCCAGCGAAAATACCATAAGGGAAGAATGGACCCTCATCAGGGATATACTCGCAGGTCTCTGATAAGGTTCCAAAACGGGATTGAGGACTCTCTGGCCAGAAGCCATCACAGTCTTCTTCAAATTCTGGTGTTTCAGGATTATCGGCTAATTTGACCTTATCTAAGGGTAATTCTCCAAGGAGGGAATCTTTATAGGAACCATCACCGATTTTGAATTTGAATCTTTTTAAGGGACCTTTCGCAGTATCTTCTTCTATAACCTTTAACTTGGAAGGATCAATCTCAAATTGGATAGTCTTCCACCTATGGTCAAAATTGCCACCTATATAGTCCTGCAATATCCAACTCCCATTGTATGAGTAGACAGGCACACCTGGATAGTCAAAATCAGCTTTCATATCCTGGGGTGCCCTTACATCATCTTTGTATCTGATGGTAAGATAGAGGGTGTTTTGGGGGTGCCCTTCTCCGTCCTGATCGAATAGAGAAGCATCAACCCAGATGTAGGTGTAATGCCGATACTTGACAGCCTGGGAGTTGATTTTACCTTCTGGAGCTTTTGGGGTGGTGCACCACCAGAATTGATTCTCATCCTCATACCAGGGCCAATACCAGACAATAGCCCCCTCATATCCATGGATGTATATATCTGATTCTGGATGTGCCCATTTCTCCTTCTCTCCATCCCACCAAGTCTTATCATCCCTGTTTAAGTCTCCTAACTCATTGTAGGCCCCCTGACCGATATGGGTTGCAGTGAAGTCTTGATTCTCCTTGCTTTCACTCAAGGAAGGATAGAAATAATTGGAGGGAGAAAAGCTATAACCAGACTTTTTAGGGATAACTGTATACTCACCAACAGCTAAGTTCAAGAATTCGTAGAAGCCATCACTTCCGGTAGTGTAACTTCCGGAGGCATCACCATAAAGATTTACCACTACTCCTTTTAGAGGCAAATCTTCGGTGTCTTTGATATAGCCTTTGATATAAAGAGAGACAGGTTCTGAGCCGAGGGCATAAAGGTGATGATAATCTGTGCCTGCATAGAGGATACCATCAGAACTCAGGGCTAAGGAAGGGAATTTCCAGAACTTGTCATAGGTGTTAAATTTCCAGTTGAATGTGCCGTTTGGGTTTAGGCAGTAAACAGTCTTTGTGGCATCAGAACTGCCTCCTACCCCAAAGTAGATCTTGCCTTGTAAGTCAATGACAGGCGAATAAGAGATATAATCACCTAAACTTCCTTCTTCAGGATACTGCCACTTTATACTTCCATCTTCTGGATATAAGGCATGTAAGCTCTTTGTTCCATCATAATAGCCTGAGCCAAGATAGAGTGTTCCGTCAGTGCCAATGGCAGGTGAAGAGTTGTATGCCCTATAATATTTCCATTTCCGAGTGCCTGTTCCTGGGTCTATGGCATGGAGGATTCCACCGGCTGAGATATAGACGGTGCCATTAGGACCAATGGATGGGGAAGAGGCTTTTTGTGTTCCATAGTCGTATGACCAGAGGAGATTGCCTTCTGAATTCAAGGCATAGAGTTTGCCCCAACCAGTCTTTGGATAGCTGGCAAAGTAGATGTTACCGGAAATGCTAATGGCTGGGGTGGTGAAGGCTTCAAGGTCAGTTGTAAAATCAGTGGTAAAGCTTCCTTTGATGCTACCATTTGAGCTATTCACAAGATAAAAGCTTCCGTCAGATGAGCCAACATAAATGGTATTCTCATCGAGGCTCAAAGTTGGAGTAAAGAGGGAATCGCTTAGCTTTTTCTCCCAGATGATGGTTGCTTTTGTCTCATCATCCCTTATACAGAAGAGGTCTCCAGAAGATGTGGCCGCATAAATGAGTCCATCTGAGCCGATGAGAGGAGAGCAAACCTTTCCTCCAAGATAGAGGTTCCATTTATCTGCTCCGTTCTGGGTTAAGGCATAGAGCTTATCTGAGGCAACATAAATGGTCTTATTAGGGCCAATCACCACCGAACAGCCTGAGGTAAACCACTGATGCCACTTCAAGGAAGAATTACCCGGGCCAGGATAAAGGCTTCTTCCTGTATGCTGCCCGTCGTGTTGATACTGGGGCCAGGGAGCAACATCAGCCCAACCCAAACTTGCCCACACCACCAACCAAACCACCAAAATAAACCTTTTCACCCCTCTTGCAAACATCTTAACACCTCCGTTAAAAATCAAAGATTAAAGCATTTTGCGGAATGCTGATTTTTATGCTTACAACCTGATGAAGTCGAGTACCAGTTTAACTGCCCTCTCCACTTCTTTCATTCTAATGTCTGTTAGTTTCCCGAATCGTCTCATTAACCTTCCTGTATCAATGGGATATATCTGGTGGCATTTAACCACTGAATCTACTGTGAGTCCTCCCTCTCCTTTTTTTACAGAAACATTGAGGATACCGCGGCGTTTAACATCAGTCGCTTTTGATATAGCCAAAACAACCACTGTCCCAAATCCTGTCTGATTGATCGTATTGCTTTGGATGAGAATGGCAGGCCGAATGCCTCTCTGTTCATGTCTTCTGGCAGGATTGAAATTTACCAATCAGATTTCTCCTCGATGAGGGAAGTCTAAGTCAGTCATGGTTTAATGCCTCCATCTGGGCGGGCAGAGCCAATTCAGCAACTGATGATTATTTATCATACATTTTATCATATTTTTTCAGTATGTCAATACCTTTTTTCTCCAAACTACAATTTACTTTACCCTCACTGTAAAACTGACTGAACCGGACTGACCCGGCCCAACCTCATCTATAATCCACCTGATCTTTGTTGCAACCTCATTAAAATCTGTCTGCCATCCATTGTTATACCAATAACTGACTATGGACTGTGGACTATGGACTATGGACTTCAACACGCAGTGCTCTGGCAAAACATCAATAATAGAAACATCCTTTGCTGTTCCTTGACCTTCATTTTTATAGGTAATCGTATAGGTTAGGGTTTCTCCAGGAAGGGTGGATGCTTTATCAACAGACTTATAAAGGGTTATCTCTGGTCTATATTTTGAAGACTCCAAATTCAGACCAAATTCAGGGGACACAATACTAAATTATTCTCCGTATCTGAATCAAAAAATTTAGTATTGTGTCCCCGGAATCCCTTGCCATAGGAGCGATATGTTTATTGAGAAAGTTAGAGATATTTTCGGCAAAAAAGTTATTGACAAAGACAGAAATTTAGTATATACTCATAGATGATGAAGAAGAAATGGCACCCGTATTTCTCAAATGTATTAAAACATCTACTCGAACCTAAAGGGTTTACGGTTGAAACTGAGGTTGAAGTTGGCAAAATGCCATTAA
>JBFLXS010000152.1 GCA_040755795.1 bacterium
TTGGGATGATTTTTGGAGCAAAATGGCACTCAACATTATCACCTATATTCCATAAATTTGATGTCTTAATAGGTATATGTATCATTATCTTACTCTATATCTTTATCAAACGTCATCTTCACCATAGAAGTACTGAGTAAGAGAGGAAGTAACTATTCACCCTGTAGGAAAGTAGGAGGGTAGGGAAGTAGGAAAGGGAAAGAAAATGAATGAGAAGTTATAAGGGAAAAGGGGAAAAACAGGGAAAAATGGGAAAAGAAAAAATGGAATCACTTTTACCCTTTTCCCCAATTTCCCATTTTCCCTTTATTACACACTGATCACTTACAAAATCTTAATTTATGCCGTTGTTGAGTATAGTATGAAGTATTTTCCCCTCTTTCTACTTTCCTACTTTCCTACTTCCTACTTGCTTGGTATGCTGAATAGTTACGAGAGGAAAAGAGTATTGAGAGTAAATTATGCTAATTACCATTTTACCAGTTACCAATTACCAATTACCAACAAAAGAAGGAGGTTTTTGAATGTATCGGTTAATTTTTTGGATGTTATTTTCTTATCTGGCAATTGGATGTGCAAAATCTAATATTGAAACGATAAATATAGCTGGTTCAACGGCTTTTCAACCATTTGCTGAGAAACTCGCGGAAGAATATATGGCAGGGAAGAATGATGTTCGAATTAATGTTCAAGGAGGAGGTTCTGCGGTAGGAATTCAATCGGCACAAAGCGGTGTGGCTCAAATTGGTATGGCAGATATGGTCACATTGCCAAAAGAGGCGCAAGGATTGAATACTGTTGTTGTGGCAAAAGATGCTGTGGTGTTGATTGTTCATCCAAATAATAAAATTGCGAATTTAACGCCACTCCAAATCCAACAAATATTTAGCGGTCAGGTAAAAAAGTGGAAAGAAGTAGGTGGGGAAGATAAACCAATTACGGTCATTTCAAGAGAAGAAGGTTCTGGAACACGGGTCTCCTTTGAAGAATTACTGTTAGCCGGAACCAAAGTTAGTGCTGGTGCTCTTATTCAGGATTCAAGTGGTGCTGTTAGAACAATGGTTGAAAATGACCCAAATTCTATTAGTTACCTCACTTATGGACTTGTTACTGACAGGGTAAAATCCTTAAAAATAGATGGAGTGTCACCCACCTTACAAAATATCAAAAAAGGCAGGTATAAAATCATTCGACCGATTTTCTTGCTTACGAAAGGACCAGCGGAAGGGAAAATAGGAGAATTTATAGAATTTATCCTTTCTAAACAAGGGCAACAACTAATCTCAGACTACGGATTGATTCCGGTTAAATAAATGGTAATTATGTAACTATTCAGCCTGTAGGAAAGTAGGAGAGTAGGGAAGTAGGAAAGGGGAGACATTGTCCCCAGAAGAGGAATACCGTGCACATCCTTTATCCCTTTCCTACTACCTACTTGCCTACTATTTCCTCCTGAAACGGAACTTCCCCCTAAAAATTACCTAAAAAATAGACTTAAATCTATGTATATCAATGGCATACGACTAAAATATGTTTAAAAAATGTGCCTACGAATATTTACAATTTTAGTAAAAATAATACTTGACAAAAGTAATGCTGTTTTGATATGATATTTAGTAATAAAATCGCCCGTCCATATTGTAGCTACGAAAATCAAAAAAGCCTAATTAACATATCTTCTTAATTATCAATGTGTTAATGGAGTTTTTTTGTGTATTTTCTGGGGGAAGTTCCGCTGAAAGTAGGAAGTAGGAGAGTAGGAAAGTAAGAAAGGTATTATCTAATTCTATCTAAAGATCTTAATTATCTGCCAGATTTTCAATCCATTTGGGATATATCTGAAGAAGTGAGTAGGATACTTATAGCTTTAATCAAATCAATTAAGAGTAAAATAGTATGAAGTATTTTCCCCCTTTCCTACTTCCTACTTTCCTACTTCCTACTACCTACTTGCTTGGTATGCTGAATAGTTACGTAATTATTTAACTATTGTGGTGTTGAGTAAGTTTTGTACGGCGTATCATCAGATTTCATAACCTGCAAATGGATAATTGGTAACTGGTTAAATAGTTTCGTCCTGAGATCAGCCAAACGGTATTTAATTACCAGTTACCAATCACCAGTTACCAGAATCAAATTCCGTGCGTTATTTGTTCAACACGACACCAGGGTAAGACAATAGGTTCAAGGGACAAGGAGTAATAAATTTGAGGTATCGTGAACGATTTATTCAGTTTGGCTTGTTAATTACCGCCTTTTCAACCATCGCTATCCTTATTTTAATCGCTTTATTTATCTTAAAAGAAGGATTGCCGATTATTCTAAAAGCAGGAATAAAGGATTTTGTTTGTGGGACTAATTGGTCACCCAGAGAAGGAAGATTTGAGATATTCCCAATGATTATGGGCTCATTATGGATAACTGTTGGTGCTCTTATATTTAGTCTGCCGTTAAGTCTTGCCTGTGCTATTTACTTAGCTGAATTTTCCACACAGAAGACAAGTAAAATTCTTAAACCAATAATTGAACTTTTAGCGGGCATCCCATCCGTAGTTTATGGATTTATGGGGATAGTAATATTATTTCCAGTGATTCGTAATTATCTGGGTGGGCCGGGACCTTGTATTTTAGCCGCATCAATCATTCTTGGGATAATGATTTTACCGACGATTACCAGTATTTCAATTGATTCACTTAAGGCTGTTCCACATTTATATCGGGAGGGGTCATTAGCCTTAGGGGCAACGCGATGGCAAACAATAAAAATGGTCGTCCTCCCGGCGGCACGCTCGGGCATTATTGCAGGTATTATCCTCGGTGTAGGACGGGCAGTGGGAGAGACAATGGCGGTCATTATGATTGCTGGAAACTCAGTTATCATTCCTGATTCAATACTTGACCCGGCTCGCACCCTGACGGCAAATATTGCCTTAGAAATGAGTTTTGCTATTGGAGAACACCGCCAGGCACTGTTTGCCACAGGAATTGTCTTATTCATTATCATTATGATTTTAAATACCATTGCCAATTTTATGGCAAGACGGGAGGTATAAAAGGAATATTGGTAATTGGTAACTGGTTAAATGGTAATAAGTTAGCAATTACCAGTTACCAATTACCAATTACCAAACAGTGGGAGGGAGGCAAAGGGCATGAGAATCAAGCCGCTCTTTATAGAGCAGATTGTCAAGAAAACATTATTTTTAGGCACTGCCTTAACGGTCTTAATTTTATTATTCATTATCTTCTATGTGCTCAAGAATGGGCTGGCAGTAATAGATTTAGAATTTCTTTTAAGTTCACCAAAAGAACTCGGCAGAGCTGGAGGAATATTCCCCTGCATTATAGGAACAATCATCCTTCCCCTAGTAGCAATTCTCATTGCCACGCCGCTTGGTGTTGGCACTGCCATCTATTTAACAGAATACACAAGAGAGAGTCGGTTGACAAAAATAATTAGATTTGGCACTGAATGTCTGGCTGGAGTGCCATCTATTATCTTTGGTTTATTTGGATTTGTTCTTTTTGTTGTTTATCTTGGTTTTGGTTGGTCAATTCTCTCTGGAGGATTTACATTGGCTTTTATGATTCTGCCAACAATAATTCGCACTTCGGAGGAGGCAATTAAATCTGTGCCTTCTGCCTATCGTGAGGTAAGTTTTTCACTTGGCGGAACCAAATGGCAAAGTATTACCAGAGTTGTGCTTCCTCAAGCATTACCCGGAATAGTTACCGGCATAATCTTAGGTATAGGTAGAAGTATTGGCGAGACCGCCGCGGTAATATTTACGGCTGGTTCATCCCTACAAATCCCGGATTCTTTATTTGATTCAAGTAGAACGATGGCTGTCCATTTTTACATCTTGACCCGCGAAGGTATCTCTATGCAAAATGCCTACGGCACAGCCACTATCCTGATAATTGCTATTTTATTAATTAATCTCTTTGCCTACTGGTTGATGCACCGGTTTATGGCAAAGTTTTCCTGATAGGGTTTAACAATAGGGCTTCACGAAATTATAAAGTAAGTAATTGGTTAAATGGTAATTGGTAAGTAATTACCATTCACCAGTTACCAATTACCAAAAATATGGAGTGCAAAATTGGAAGATAAAATTATCGTTAAAGACCTTAACCTTTACTTTGGCTCATTTTGTGCTCTGAAATCTATTAATCTGAAGATTAGAGCGAATGAGATTTTAGCCATTATTGGGCCTGCAAAATCAGGAAAAACTACATTTTTACGCAGTTTAAATAGATTAAATGACTTAATTCATAATGTAAAAGTAGAGGGCGAGGTTCATCTTGATGGTAAAAATATTTACAAAGAGGATATTTCACTTAGCTGGCTTCGACGAAAGGTAGGAATGGTATTTGCCCTGCCGATTCCACTTCCAGGAAGTATATTTGAAAATATTACCTACGGACCTAAACTGGCTGGTGTTACTTCTAAACAGACACTTGCATATCTGGTCGAGAAGAGTCTAAATGCCGCATTTTTATGGGATGAGGTAAAAGATAGACTGCATACCTCTGCACTTAAACTCTCTGGTGGTCAACAACAGCGATTATGTATTGCCCGCACATTAGCCTTAGAGCCTGAGGTAATTTTATTAGACGAGCCCTGCTCAGGACTTGACCCAATCTCTACCGCTAAAATAGAAGAGGCACTCCATAAATTAAAAAAAGAATATACTATTGTTCTTGTAACAAACAATACAAAACAAGCGGCAAGGGTATCAGATAACACCGCATTCTTTTTAATGGGAAATTTGGTAGAATATGGTTTAACAGACCATATTTTTACTGTCCCTCAGGATAAAAGGACCGAAGATTATATCTCCGGAAGGTTTGGATAAAAATGACAGATAAAATTGAAATCACCAATCTATCATTTTATTATGGTAACTTTTTAGCATTAAAAAATGTCCAGATGAATATTAAAGAAAAGGCAGTTACGGCTTTAATCGGACCATCAGGCTGTGGAAAATCAACATTGCTTCGCACACTTAATCGAACAAATGAATTACTCGAAGGAACGAAGATAGAGGGAAAGGTGCTAATTGACCAGCAGGATATTTATGCCCCTCAAACCGATATAATCCAATTGCGAAAAAAGGTAGGTATGGTTTTTCAACGGCCCAATTGTTTTCCGTTATCTATCTATGATAATGTAGCTTACGGACCAAAGGTTCATGGCATCAAGAAAAAGGTTGAATTAGACAGAATAGTAGAGAAAAGCCTGATTGCCACATTGCTTTTTGATGAATTAAAAGATAAATTAAAACAATCCGCATTAAGTCTATCGTTAGAACATCAACAACGACTGTGTATCGCTCGTGTTCTGGCTTTAGGTTCGGAGATTATTTTACTTGATGAGCCTTGCTCTGCCCTTGACCCAATTACTACCTTACGCATTGAAGAACTCTTAGCAGACCTCAAAAAGGATTACACGATTGTCATTGTTACTCATAACATGCAACAGGCAGCAAGGGTCTCAGATTATTCTGGCTATATGTTATTAGGAGAACTTGTTGAATTTGACCGGACATCTAAAATATTCACCAACCCGCAGGATAGACGAACGGAAGATTATATCACCGGAAGGTTTGGGTAAATAAATGGTAATTGGTAATTGGTAATTGGTAACTGGTGAATGGTAACTGGTGAATGGTGAATGGTGAATGGTAACTGGTGAATGGTGAATGGTGAATGGTAACTGGTGAATGGTAACTGGTGAATGGTAATTAGTTACCAATTCCCAATTACCAGTTACCAATTACCAGTTACTAATTACCAGTTACCATTTACCAATTACCAGTCACCAATTACCATTTACCAAAAAGTGAAGGGAGTAAATGGAATATAAGACATTTGAGGAGTTAGAAATTTATAAGATGGCACGCGATTTCAGGGGGAAAATATATAGACTCTCCAGGCAATTACCAGAAGAAGAAAAGTATAATTTGGCAAATCAGATGCGGAAAGCATCTGTTTCTTTGACTAACTGTATTGCAGAAGGACACGGGCGCTATCACTACCAAGAAAATATTCAGTTTGTAAGACAATCTCGAGGCTCTCTTGAAGAGTTAATTGATGACCTTAATGTATGTATTGATGAGAATTATGCTGACGAAACTTACTTAGATAAGTTAAAAAGGAATGGATATGAATTGCTGAAGAAACTCAATGGTTATATTAAGTATTTAATAAAATGTAAGGGTGGTAATTGATAATTTAATTACCAGTTACCAGTTACCAGAAGAAAGGAGGGCAAAAAATGGAAAGGTTTTTTGATGAAGAATTAGAAGAATTGAAGGCGAAGCTACTTTATATGGCTGAGATAGCAGAAAAGATGATAGAATTGGCTATTCGTGGATTAATAGAACGGAATAAGGATTTAGCCCCGGGGGTGTTTAAGGCTGAGAAGGAAATAAATATGCTTCATATTGAGGTGGATGAATTGTGCCTGCGGCTAATTGCCTTACGACAACCAACGGCTAAAGACTTGAGATTTATTACCGCCGCAATGAAGATAAACAGCGAATTAGAACGAATTGGAGACCAATCTGTCAATATCTCAGAAAATACTGAGGTCTATTTAAATTATCCTGAAGTAAAACCATTAATTGATACCCCACGCATGGCAGAGATTGCCAGACAAATGGTCAAAGATAGTCTATCTTCATTTGTAGATAAGGATGTAGAGTTAGCTCGCTCTGTCCTTCGACGCGATGATGAAGTAGATGGCTTACGAGACCAGATATTTCGCGAGCTTTTAACTTATATGATGTCAGACCTGACGAAGATTCAACCAGCATTAGCCTTGATTCTTATTGCCCGAAATATCGAACGGATAGCCGACCACGCCACAAATATCAGCGAAGATGTAGTATTTATGGTTTTAGGCAAGGATATAAGACATCATATTGAAGAAGTGAGGGAATGATTGCAAGCATTAGAATTGCAGGGCACAAGATTTAATTCTTGAGATTACTTCTTTTAATCTTTGCTCATCAACCGTTAATGCGAATCGTATGTAGCCCTCTCCATAATCTCCAAATCCCACACCCGGCGTAGTCACAATACCTGCTTTTTCAATAAGTTGAGTCGTGAGTTTTGTTGAGGTAAGATGATTTGGGGTGGATAGCCAGATGTAAAAAGTCGCTTTAGATTTTTTTACCTTCAAACCTAAACTATTCAAACCATCGATTAAAACATCTCGTCGAGATTGATACATTGTTCGCATCTGCTCTACACAATCCTGAGAAGATGTAAGTGCTTTAATTGCCGCATATTGCACTGCCTGAAATATCCCGGAATCAATATTAGTTTTGACTTTGAGTAGTCCCGAGAGCACCTTTTCATTTCCCACAGCAAATCCAATTCGCCAGCCCGTCATATTATAGGTTTTAGAAAGGGAATGAAATTCTATCCCAACTTCTTTCGCACCATCTACCTCAAGGAAACTTACTGGCTTTATCCCATCAAAATAAATCTCAGAATATGCCGCATCATGACAGACAATAATGTTATATTTATTGGCAAATTCTACGACTTGCTGGAAAAACTTTAGACTGCAAGTAGCTGAAGTAGGATTATTCGGGTAATTAAGAAAGAGTAACTTTGCTCGAGAAAGAATATTATCTGGTATTTCACTCAAATCAGGTAAAAAATCATTCTGTTCTCTTAATGGAAGTGAGTATGGCGTTGCCCCGGCTAATATCGTTGCAGATTGATACACAGGATAGCCCGGGTCAGGGACTAAAACTATATCATTTGTCTCAACAAAGGCAAAAGGGATATGGGCAATTCCTTCTTTCGAGCCAATCAAAGGTAAAACTTCTTTTTCCGGGTCTAATTCTACGCTAAATCTATTTTTATACCAGTTAGCAATCGCGACTCTAAGTTCTAAAAGTCCATTATAAGAGGGATATTGATGGTTTTTAGGGTCGTATGATGCCTGATTTAATGCCTCAATGATATGATTTGGTGTAGGCATATCCGGGTCTCCAATACTTACATCAATCAAATCTATCCCTTTTTTCCTTGCCGCTTGTTTCAACTCATCAATTTTAGCAAATAAATAGGGTGGTAATGCGGCTATTCGATTAGCCATTTCTATTTTAATCTTACTCAATGTTATTCCTCCTCTATTGTCGTGTTGACTAAGTTTTGCACGGCGTATCATCAGATTTCATAACCTGCAAACGGATAATTGGTAATTGGTAATTGGTAACTGGTAACTGGTTAAATAGTTTCGTCCTGAGTTCAGCCGGTAATCCCTCAGTTATCAGTGGTAAAAACTAAATAGAAATTTTGTAAGCGTTCAGGGGGGTAACAAAAGGAGATGTGGAGATTAAGGAGATAGGGAGATATTATTAAAAAAATTGAAATTAGTAGAAACTAATAGAAATTTATGGAAATTTGTTATTTCCCACAATCAATTTCTATCTATTTCTATAAATTTCAATCTATTTCTATTATCTTATCTCCATATCTCTCTTTATCTCCTTATCTCCCTTCTTACACTTCTGATGTATAGCCTGAACGGTTACGAAATTTTCTCTCGCAAAGACGAAAGTTCGCAAAGATTATAATTTATTCCTTTGTGTTCTTTGCGCCTTAGCGAGAAATTTAATCTTTATGCCTTTCTCCCACCAATAACTGACCGATTACCTCAGCCGAACGGTATTTAATTACCAGT
>JBFLXS010000153.1:0-8055 GCA_040755795.1 bacterium
CATAGAGTTTGTTTTGATGGATGGCTAATTTTTGTGGGGTAAGAAATCGTCCTTTACCTTGCCCCATACTACCAATAACTTCCAGATGATTACCAGATGGATCAAATTTCTGTAGCCTATGATTATCGGTATCTGAAATATAAATATTGCCATCTGAATCAACTACTACATCATGAGGGCAGAGTAATTCCCCTGGATTAACTCCTTTACCTTTACCAATAACCGCTAAAAATTTGAAGGATGGGTCAAACTTCTGAATTCGATGATTATAGGTATCCGCCACATAAATATTACCTGATGTATCTAATGCAAGACCATAAGGATCATTAAATTGCCCGGTCTGGGAACCTTTAGAACCAAAGTTGCCAGTAAGTGTTCCATCTGCATTGAATTTTAAAACCCTCTGATTTCCCCCATCTAAGACAAATATATTTCCTCCTCTATCTACACACACATCCCTGGGATAATACATTTGAGGATTATTGGTAGATATACTCATAAGGAAATTAAAAGATGGGTCAAATTTCTGGATTCTGTTATTCCCTGTATCCGCAACATAGATATTCCCACGTATATCTACGGCAATGCCTAAAGGATAATTAAATTGACCTGACATCACTCCTTCTGAACCAAACTTTGATATAAACTTAAAGGATGAATCAAATTTTTGTATCCGATGATTGCCCGAGTCGGCTACATAAATGTATCCGTTACTATCTACCGCACAACCATAAGGAATCTTAAACTGACCGTTACTTGTACCATATTCACCAATCCCAAAGGCAGGTCTTGGAATAAATACACTCATCAGAATTAAAGTCATCAACAACTTACTCTGAATCATAAGATAACCCTCCCTAATTCTTCAATATAAATATAGGTGTACCAACCTCCACATATTCATATAATTCCTCTATATCTTCATTAAACATAGCGATACATCCTAATGTCCAATTATCCATTTTCCCGTTCCCCTCCATGCCTTCACCATGAATAAATAAATAACTCCCTAATCGTGTATTTTGAGGCGGTATCTTCTTCCTATTAATTGCCTTTACTATCTCATCATGTTCTCTCCTACTAATCAATCCTTCCTGTAGTCCTCTCTCTGCATCTTCAATGTTTGGATAACTTATTAGCATCGACCTTGGACCAAATTGTGACCACGGTCTCTTCTGACAGATATAGAATTCCCCTTCTGGTGTACAACAATCTCCTCTCTTTATCTTATCATCTACTGGATTTAATCCTAATGAAATTGAATATGATTTTATTAAAATATTGCCCTCATATAGACTTAACATATTCTTTGATTTTATAATCACAATCTTTGGGCTTCTAATCGGAAGGTTTATTCCCTTCTCTTCACATATCTCCTCCACTTTCTTCCCTTCTCTGTGAAGACTTAATCTTTCATCTCGTTCAGTATTTCGAAAGAGAGTCGTAAAATCCTTATTCGCAAAGAAAATTCTTTTCAAATATACAGAAATTATACCAACACTTACACTTCCCAGAAAGACAGCTATTGTTACTGTGCAAATAAAACTTTTCTTTCCTATAGTCATTGTTTCTCCTTTAATAATCTGTGTAATTCCTCAATTGGTCTGTTTAGATACTGAAATATGTCTTCTCCTTTCTTATGGAGTTCCAATAACATAGGAAATTTATGCGGGTGTTCATCCTCTAATCGTTCTGTATCAATCCCTCTCTTTTGAAATTCAAGCAGGACTTGACACCTCTCAACTTCCCATGCAATATCAGATGGGTCATAATACCAAGGAGCATTGTTTAACACCTTTTGATATTCTTTGATAGCCTGGTGATAGTCGTTAAAGTTTATTCTATAAGTTGCAGCAATACATTCTTGTGCGAGTGCAACACTAAAACGATAAGTTGGATATTCTGTTACGACTCTTCTCCATTCCTCCACTGCACGTTGATAGTCTTGAAATCCTTCATCATAACATACCCCAATCCAATATCTCGCTACTGGTGCTGAATTAGTATTTGGATATTTATCTATCACCTTTTGAAATTCCCTAATAGCACGAGTATAATCATCTCTAAGATAATAATAACTACCGATATTCCACTGTACCTCATCAGCAAATTTACTATCCGGATATTTATTCAGAATCTCATAGTAATCTCCAAGAATCTCATCCTCATTTTCGTATACTTCTGTTTCTGATGCACATGTCCAATAAAGATAACCTCGTTTAATTATCGCCTTTATTAAAAGATATAGAACCGGGTCTTTTTTTAGTTCCTCCCTTCCGAGCTCTAACATGATATTATTATAACTCATTTCAATCCTATCTATTACAGAAGGAACATAATCACTCTCAGGATATTTTTCTATGATCTCTTTACATACTCTCAACAATTCCTCATTCTTTCCTTCTTCTATTAAATTTTCTGTGCGTAGATATAATGATTCAACAGCATACTCTGGAGAAGAAAACTTTTTTATAGATGTATCCACAAGAATTTTACTAATATCTCCTTCTTCCTCCAAAAGTTTTTGTAATTCCTCCACCGACTTGCATCTTAAGTCGAATAGCTCCTCTTCCTTTATCCCCCTCTTGTGTATCTCCAAAAAGAGACGGAGTGTATCCAGATTTTCATACTGTAACCAGTTTGCATCAACTCCTCTCTTTTGAAATTCAAGCAAAAGGTAACATCGTTCAATTGTTCTCTTATAGGTATCTATATCATAGTAATTAGGATAATTATCTATTATCTTTTGATACTCTATGATAGCTTGCGGATAATCTTTTAAATGGCAATAATAAATATCTCCGATAGAATCTTGAGCTTGTGGAGCGACACGAGAGTCAGGATATGTTTTAATAACCTTTTGATATTCTTTGATTATTTCATTAGAGTCTTTCAGGTCAACCTGATAAGCTTCTACGAGAGCCACTATAGAAGTAACAGAATAACTTCCTCGATATTCTTTGATTGACTCATATTCTTTTAGTTTAGACTGATAGTAATCGGCTATAGCCAGCATAGCATAAGGAGCAGAATTACTTTGCGGGTATTTTTCTATAACCTTTTGGAATGCTTCAACCGGAGAGTATTTTTTAAGAACCTCTTGAAGTCTTTCAATAGTATTGGCATATTCTTTTATATGGATATAGCAATTTCCTATACTAAACTGAGCTTCGTCCACTAATTTGCTTTCGGGATATTTTTCTAAGATCCTGAAGTAAATTTGTAAAGCCTCCTTTAATTTTTCCTCTGATTTTTCATACTGCTCATAATGCTTTAATTTCCCTGCCATAGCCCATTTAACCTCTGCCTGAAGCATAAGAGTAAAAGGAGTTTCTTCTTCCGGTATACCTATAAGGTTGAGGAGATCACTTTCTTCTGCTAAACTGTTTCCTGTATAACTACAGCATGGGGTACAAATTGTTTCACCATGACCTCCTATTTTTCTAAATGCTCTAAGAACATATTCACTATCAGGATATCTTTCTATTATCTCTTTGAGCTTTTTAAAACCAATCTTGTAATTCTCCTTTATTTCTTCTAATGCTTCCTGTGATGGGGGTAATTCTTTAAGATTCTTTGGTTTACCTTGACCTCGTAAGAGTAAAAAATCTTCTGCATCCTTAAATAAATTTTCTTCTGGATCTACCGCAATATTTTTTCTTTCCTGCTCAATACTCACTTTAGGGGTCAATTCTTCAGTAGCCAGGGATAATTCACTATAAATTGTCATTCCTAACATTATTAATCCTAATATCAGAGTAATTCCTTCTATCTTGTCCCTCATAATTTAATACCTCCTCATTGATAGAGAAAACCACTATCATCGATCCGAATCAGATTTAATTTCATCCTAATGTGACCTCATCATCCTTTTGTTAAGCTGCCCGCTGGGGGCTTGCCGTTAGGGAGAATTGGTGTCAATCTTGAATGTAGAAAAACAGGTTTCAGTGTATTCAACATTCACGGTTTGACCCTATCTATGGACTATTAAACTCACCACCTTATATCTATTAACCATAATTTAAAAACCTCTTGACTAACACGATATCTCTGTATAACCTTATTCATCCATTTTAATTCACTATTTCCCCTCCTTCTGTCCCCCTTTCTCCTTATAGAATTTGATTAATCCTTGAAGCTCATCTATGGTCTTGGTAGTTTGATAATCCTCTATATTTTTAACACCAAGATTATAAAGCTCAAGAAGTAACTGAAGCTTCTCCGGCCCCTCAATCCAAAGAGAATGTTTCGTAGTATCAACCTCCTGTTTTTGAAACTCATATAATAATGAACACCGCTTAATCTGGTCCTTAGCTATATGTATATCAGGATGGTCTGGGTAGTTATCTATTACTTTTTGATATTCTATAATAGCTTGCGGGTAATCGTGAAAATACCACCAATAAATTGTTCCAATATCACTCTGTGCCTCTGCCGCACAAAGGCTCTTCGGATATTTCTTTATCACCTTACGGTATTCCTCAATTGCCCGCTCATATTGCTTTTGGTTCTCATAACACATACCAATGTATCTTTGTGACAAGGGGGCAGAATCACTCTCTGGATACTCCCCAATAACCCTGGTAAACTCTTCAATCGCTCGAGCATAGTTGTGTTTACAAGAATAATGTATCCCAATCTTGTATTTTGCATTATCTGCTAATCCACTCTCAGGATATCTTTCTATAATCCTCTGATAATTCTCCAGAGCCTCTTTCTCTTTTTGTTCTGCTTCTAAGATATGACCCCACTCTCGTAAATCCCATGCCTCAACCGCATACTTAATCACTCCATCTATAAAAAGACCGAGTGCTGATTCCCCTTCGCTTCTTAATTTTAAAAGAATATCAGCCCTCCTTTCTTTTGTTGGTGCCATTTTGTGGCAAGTTCCTATAATCCAATCTGAAGCGTATCGACAATATTCACTCTCCGGGTCTTGCTCAAGTATCCTTTTAAACTCCCATATTGCCTCTTCATATCTTCCTTCATTAAATAGACTTCTGCCGTGGTAATATAAACGTTTACTTTCTTTCCTTCTAATCTCTGGAGTCAAGGTCTCTGTAGCATTATACTTACCAGGTTCCCTTATCGTCTTAGGACAATAGGAAGATGTATTCGTCTCTGAGCAAGAGAGCTCAGAAAAGAGCATTAACAGCATCACTATTAAACTCACCACCTTATATCCATTAACCATAATTTAATTACCTCCTTCTCTGAATTTACGGGGAAAATTGTACTGGTCCCTGTGGCTTTACTGTATTTTTGTTAGCTTTTCTCTGTTCCCAATTCTCAATTTCATAATTACACCACCAATAATACATTGATGTGCCTTTATCATCGTCTTTTCGCACTGTGCCTTTATCGGGCAGATGGTCATCTTTATGCCCGGTATGGGTAATAATGGCATAATCAAAAAAGTGCAAGTTCCATGTTTCCATTGCCCTTCCTACATCTAAATTAGCGTATTGCCAGGCATCAACAAAGGTCTTTCCCTGGTCAAGGTAATTTATGAACTTCTCGACTACAGTAGTTGCATCAGCGTACCGTGGGTCGTCTTGGATCCCTGGAGAGTACCATCTGTAGCCAAACAACCCCCGTACTGGGCCTTTATTCCCTAACATTGTCTTTGCCCATCTTTTCCCGTGTTCAGTGGCAGGCATTTCAGTTGGCGAACCATAAGCCAGGGAATCGATATTCAGTACTGAGCAAGCGGCAATAATTACCCAATCCAGGTCGGTATTCCAGGTATTATTAAAATCAAAATATATATCCTCTGGACTTAGAAGATAATCACCAGAATCATAATACAAACAACCATCACCAGATGAGCCATGTGAGGAGATATAGAGTATATCTGCCTGGTCAGATTCTCCTGCATTTCTTAAACAATTTTCTAAGGAGGGAGATGGAGTTGTACTTTTTTTATATCCTCTGTTTACCCAGCCAAGGTTTTTCATCTTCTCTACAAATTTATCGCTATCCTCAGTTTTAGTAACATCTACGGCGGCAAATTCATTCCAACTGGCTTTTTTGGCATTCTTCGGATTCGTTTTAACATTCGTTACTCCAAGACCGATTAATCTTCGAAGCTCATGTTGAGATTGTTGTGGGGCTGGGGATAGGATACCTTCAAGTTCAACGGTAAGATTATCAAAGTCTGCCTCTTCCCCTGAAAGATACTTCCCATTCCAGGTGAAATATCCATCCTGGGTCTTTAGTTTTGTTTCAGTATATACAATCTCATCCCCTTTATATATCCTTAAGATAATCTTATCAAAGGCATTACTGCTCATCGTGTAATAAATGGTCAGGTAAGGAGAGATACTCGGGTCAAACAACCCAGATTCAGGGTCAGTGGGGTCAACCGGATAGAACCCTGTAATTTCCAGGGTTGGCATGGGTATAATATTCTTTTCTTCAGAATAAGAACTTTCGTTATTATATATATCAACCGCGGTAATCTTATAAGCGTAAGATACACCATTAGTCAATCCTGTATCTGAGTAGTAATTCTGACAGATGATTGCTGGATTCACCTTAACTCCATTACGGTAGACATTATAACCTAAAAGGTCAGACTCATTATTTCTTATCCATTCCAGAGCGGCAGAGGCATCGTGAGGATATACGGCTAAACCTTTGGGAGAAGCAGGAGGAATTGTATCTATAAGTTGAGGTGTAACTTCAACCTCCGTAGAATAAGGGCCCTCTACTCCATCTTCATTTAAGGCAGTAATCTTATAGTAATAAGTAGTGCCATTTACTATGTTGTAGTCATTGTACCAATTCCAGAAGGAGATTTGGTCGATATTTTGATATACGCCACCTTTGGGTTTACGGTAGATTTTATGCCCGCCGTCTGCATCATAACTCCAGTCCCAACTCAAAGAGATATAGTTAGAATAGCCAACCGCAGAGAGATTTGTTGGTGCGGCTGGCGGATTTGTATTCTTTGGGATTCCAGAAGCTCGATTGGATAACCCACTCTTATTTCCCGATGTATCTACTGCTAATACCTTGTAGTAATATGTTACGCCCCGAATTAAATCATAAGCTTGTAGGCTGTTTGTTGTTGGCTCATAATATGCATCATAAATTTCTTCCGATACATTGGGAGAGGTAGATTCATAGACACGATAATAGGCTACTGCTACATTATCCGTTGATGCTGTCCAGGTTAGATTTAGATGTGTCCCGTCATCTTCTGCTGGATTGGTGATGGTTAGATTAGTCGGTATTGAAGGAGGAGTGGTATCCTGTGGTTGAAGTGGTGTAGCACTGACTACATTTGAGGCATTACTTTCATTACCTGCATAGTCTGTTGCTGTTACTATGAAATAATATGGTATTAACTCACTTAAACCTTTAAAGGTATAAAAAGTATTTAGCCTGCCAGATACCCAATGATATTCATCATAATTAGTTGGTGTTATATTTGAATATCTACTCATCATCACAAAATAGCCATCACAATCTTGTTCTGGATTTGCATTCCATGTTAAAGTAATTTGTTGTAGTTCAGGGGTTGCTATTAACCCTGTTGGGGTTGATGGTGGAATATCCTGAGGTGTAGTATTTACAGTTGAAGATGGCTCACTTTCATTATCAGACTCATCCGTAGCGGTAACTATAAAATAATATAAAGTCCCATTTGTCAATCCTGTAAAGGTATAATTAGTAGTCGTCCTTCCATATACCCAGTCAAAATCATCATAATTGGTAGGGCTTATTGAAGAACTTGTACTGTAATATACATAATAACCATCACAATCAGACTCTGTATTTGCATTCCAATTTAATGTAACCTGATTATTACCTGCCGTTGCTTTTAAACCTGTTGGTGCTGAAGGTGGAGTTGTATCCTGTGGAGTAGCACTCACCCGTAAGGATGGCTTACTTTCATTATTAGAATTATCCGTTGCGGTAATTATAAAATAATATAAAGTCCCATTTGTCAATCCTGTAAAGGTATAATTAGTAGTCGTCCTTCCATATACCCAGTCAAAATCATCATAATTGGTAGGGCTTATTGAAGAACTTGTACTGTAATATACA
>JBFLXS010000153.1:8155-8664 GCA_040755795.1 bacterium
TAATAACCATCACAATCAGACTCTGTATTTGCATTCCAATTTAATGTAACCTGATTATTACCTGCCGTTGCTTTTAAACCTGTTGGTGCTGAAGGTGGAGGATCTTGACAGGTAGCATTTACACTCCATCCACTCACTAAAGAACAAATTATTAATCCTTTTAAAATTAACTTTGTGATAATCTTATTGTGATTCATTATATTCTCTAAGTTCCTACTTTGAAGATTCCATCTTTTTCTCTTCTTTTAGCCTTTGTTTTTCTAACTTTATTGCTGACAATTCTTCTGGAGATAAAACCTTAGGTGATTCATATTCTTCCTGGGTTTGTCCACATTCCTTCTTTTTTGCACCCTTTAAACTTTGTTTCTCTGACTTTATTGCCGACAATTCTTCTGGAGATAAAACCTTAGGTGATTCATATTCTTCCTGGGCTTGTCCACATTCCTTCTTTTTTGCACCCTTTAAACTTTGTTTCTCTGACTTTATTGCCGACAATTCTTCTATAGAGA
>JBFLXS010000154.1 GCA_040755795.1 bacterium
AGCAAACTTAACAAAGCAATAGGTTGTTCACCACCTTATTTTCCTTCCTTTGCGTCCTTTGCGAAATCTTCCTTTGCGCTCTTTGCGGTTAAATCTTTATACCTTTAAAAAACTTGAACATCAAGTATTAGGAATTTGAAAGTCTGTTCGTAGTAACCGCAATTATGCGGTTGTTTGTGGCCAGCCCACCTGCTAAAGGAGGTAGCACTGGCAGTGAGCCTCACACCTCTGGCACGGGTCACTACGAACAAACTGCCCGCAGGGCTTAACTCAAACATTAACAATAATAATTGCCGACCTTAAGCAAAAAATTTTTCTTCCCTCTTTCACAAGCTTGAAGGTAAACCTTACAATCCCGACATTTATTGATTTCTTTACTACAAGTCATCACCCAGCAGGGCAGAGTCCTGTCACTGGAAGCTTGACATTTTTCCCTTTTAGCTTCAGGGCAATTTTTAGACTTCCAACAGGCAATGATTGCTAATAGCCGTTGAATACTGACGATATTCAATTTCTCCTGGTGAATCAGGTTACGAATATGGCGAATCCATTTCAGGTCTTCATTAAAGAATCGACTGCGGCCATTTACCGGATCATGAAATAGCCTGATTAATCCTCTTTTCTCATATTCTCGAAGGGTACTGATGCTTATACCTAATCTTTTAGCCGCATTAGTCACAGAATAAGATTCTTGTTTACTTAATTCTACCATCTGATATTATCCTTAACAAACCTTAACAATAATAATTGCCGACCTTACACAAAAAAAATTACTTTATATTCTTTTGAGCTTCAAGATAGACCTTACAGGTTCGACATTTATTAGCATTAGCACAACTGCCGTTGGCTAATGTCCAACACGGCACTGTTCTATCAACCACTGCCGTACATTTCCGGCGGGTTTCCTCAGGGCAATTTTTAATCTCCCAACAGGGCATAACCATTAATAACCGCTGAATACCTTTAATATTTAATCCCTGCTGATGAATCAAATCCCGAACACACCGAATCCATTGAATATCATCGTTAGAGAACACTCTATAGCCATTAGACGGATTTCGATAAGGTTTAATCAATCCATCTTTTTCATATTCTCTAAGCATACGGACACTTATGCCTAACTTCTCCGCCGCGGTGGAAATATTATAAAAGGCAGTTAATTCCTTCAATCAGCTCACCCCAAAAAACCTTTCTTTATAGAATGCTTCAAACCTTGCGGAGGTTAATTGATGAAGCATTATAACATAAGATTAAACTTTTGTCAACCAATTTTTTCGAGTATGTTGAAAAAAATCCTTGACAAACTCGAAAATATATGTTATATTAATAATGGAAATGAAAATCATTGTCAATAAGAGGTGAAATGTTATGCCAGGTCCTCCGTGGTGGCATGGAAAATTTAGAGATTGCGGGTGTCGAATGACCATACCCAGGCAGGCAGTCATAGATGTGTTGACTAATACCTCTGAACATTTGAGTGCAGAGGATATATATATTGAGATTCATAAGGTGTATCCAGCCGTCGGCTTGACTACGGTCTATCGAACCCTGGATTTGTTAGCTCAGATGGGTATGGTATTTAAATTTGATTTTGGTGATGGAAGAAGCCGATATGAACTGACAGAGAGCACCAAAAAACATCATCACCATCTGGTCTGTACTAACTGTGGCAGGATAATCGACTATAGTGACTTTATTGAGGAAGAGGTAAGACTCTTTAATCAGGTGGAAGAAGCATTGTCCCAGAAGCATAATTTTGAAATCATTGCTCACCAGGTTCAGTTTTTAGGAAGATGTAATAATTGTAAATCTGGTAAATAGTAACTGGTAACTGGTGATTGGTAATTGGTAACTATTTAACCAGTTACCATTTAACCAATTACCAAACCAAAAGGAGGTGATTAAAGATGCCAAGAGGAGATGGAACGGGTCCGATGGGAATGGGACCAATGACGGGTCGAGCAGCAGGCTACTGTGCTGGATACCAGATGCCAGGCTATGCTAATTCAATTCCAGGGTGGGGATTTGGCATGGGTTTTGGCCGCGGCAGAGGTTTTAGTATGGGCCGTGGTAGAGGCTTTAGACATTGGTATTACGCTACCGGACTGCCAGGTTGGGCAAGATTTGGCTATCCCCAACCAGCATATCCCTATCCTCCATCAGTAGGCTATCCTTATGGTCCTGAATTGACTCCAGACCAGGAGAGAAGAATGCTCCATGATGAAGCCAATGCCCTAAAGCAGAGTTTGCAGGATGTGGAAAGCCGCATCAGTGCTTTGGAGAAAGCAACTAAGAAGGCGGAAAAGTAGGAGATTCAAAGGCAGTAAGCGTTCAGAGGGTGTAACAAAAGGAGATGTGGAGATTAAGGAGATAGGGAGATATTATTAAAAAAATTGAAATTAGTAGAAACTAATAGAAATTTATGGAAATTTGTTGTTTCCCACAATCAATTTCTACCTATTTTTGCTTCGCAACATTCTTCGAATTCTATAAATTTCAATCTATTTCTATTATCTTATCTCCTTATCCCCTTTCGGACACTTTTGATATATAGCCTGAACGGTTACCAAAGGCAGACGAGCCGGCCGTTTGCCTTTGGGTAATTGGTAACTGGTAACTATTTAACCAATTACCAATCACCAGTTACCAAACCAAATGGAGGTGATTAAGATGCCGAGAGGAAATGGAACAGGACCAGCAGGTATGGGGCCAGGAACTGGTATGGGTAGAGGTGGCTGTAGCTTTGGTGGAGGAATGGGAGCAGGTAGAGGGGGAGGAGCTTTTGGTGGAAGAGGTGGTGGTTGGTTGGGACTTATTGTTACTGCACTGGGTGCTGCACCGTATATTATCAACCAGTTTCGCCAGATAAAGAAACCATCAACACCAAAAGCCTCCCAATTAAATAATCAACCAGTCCCTGCCACAACACCATGGCAAGAAAGAAAACAGCTTGAGAGCCAATTAGCAGAGCTTAAACAGCAGATGGATGCTATTGAGCAACGGCTAGCAGAACTTAAATAATTGGTAACTGGTAACTGGTGATTGGTAACTGGTAACTGGTAACTGGTAATTGGTAATTGGTAATTGGTAATTGGTGATTGGTAACTGGTGATTGGTAACTGGTGATTGGTAACTGGTGATTGGTAACTGGTGATTGGTAACTGGTGATTGGTAACTGGTGATTGGTAACTGGTGATTGGTAATTGGTAACTATTTAACCAGTTACCATTTAACCAGTTACCATTTAACCAATTACCATTTAACCAGTTACCATTTAACCAGTTACCATTTAACCAATTACCATTTAACCAGTTACCATTTAACCAGTTACCATTTAACCAGTTACCAAAAAAGGAGGGAAGAATAGATGAAGGTAGCTATAACTGCACAAGAAGGTTCAATGGATTCTATGGTTGACCCGCGATTTGGACGGGCAAGATTCTTTGTTGTCTGTGATACCGAAACAGACATCTTTGAGGTGGTCGATAACCAGCAGAATCTTCAAGCCATGCAGGGCGCAGGCATCCAGGCAGCACAGAATGTTGCCAGTACCGGAGCCCAAGTAGTCATTACCGGCAATTGCGGACCAAAGGCATTTATGACCTTGCAAGCAGCAGGTATCAAAATTGTTATCGGAGCAGAGGGAAAGGTATCCGAAATGCTTGAGAAATTCAAGAAGGATGAGTGTCAATATGTTCAGAATCCCAATGTTGAAGGACATTGGGCATAAATTTAGTCTGGTAATTGGTAATTGGTAACTGGTAATTGGTAACTGGTAATTGGTAACTGGTGATTGGTAACTGGTGATTGGTAACTGGTGATTGGTAACTGGTGATTGGTAACTATTTAACCAGTTACCATTTAACCATTACCATTTAACCAGTTACCAAAAAGGAGGAAATAAAATGTCAGAAGAGAAGACTTGTTCGAGTTGTTCAACAGATAATTGTTCGGCTCAAGGAAAAAGGGCTGACGAGAGTATGGAAGAGTTTCAGGAGCGGCAGCATCTTGCTCACCGAATGTGCCAGATAAAACATAAAATAATGGTGTTATCTGGTAAGGGTGGGGTAGGTAAAAGCACGGTTGCGGTTAACTTAGCTGTTTTTCTTAGTTTAGCAGGCAAAAAGGTCGGCTTGCTGGATGGTAACTATTCACCGCAGAGACGCAGAGGCACAGAGAAGACATGGAAATAAATCAGATAACAGAAAAGATTATTGAGGCAATTATGGAAATACACAGGACATCAAAACCAAATTTGTTAATCAATCATGATATGTCGGTTCTCAAAAGCTTGCACTGATGAAAATCCGTGATGGAATTCTGCGTCTGGTAAATAGTTTTTAATTTTTTCTCTGCGTCTCTGCGTCTCTGCGGTGAACGGTTACGGATGTTGAATGGGAAGAGCTTGATTATCTGATAATCGATTCACCACCAGGGACAGGGGATGAGCCATTGTCTGTCTGCCAGTTGATTGAAGATGCGGACGGGGCAATCATTGTCACCACCCCTCAAAAGGTAGCTCTGGTAGATGTAAAAAAGTCGGTTAATTTCTGCCATATGCTCAATCTGCCTGTTCTGGGTGTGTTAGAGAATATGAGCGGGTTTGTCTGCCCGGAATGTGGTAAGCAGGTGGATGTGTTTAAGTCGGGCGGTGGAGAGAAGTTGGCTAAGGCCTTTGGGGTACCGTTCCTGGGACGGATACCGATCGATTCGGATATTGTTCATTCTTGCGATGATGGTAAACCTTATGTCTATCACTATTCCCATTCTGAAACAGCAAAGGCATTTGCCAGAGCAACTGTTCCTATCATGGAGATGGACGGAAAAGGTAAAGTTACCAATCACCAGTTACCAATTACCAAAAACAAGGAGGATGGTAAGATGAGAATTGCTATGCCGATAGCACAGGGACAACTTTGTATGCACTTTGGGCACTCAGAGGAATTTGCCTTCTTTGATGTAGAGGATGGCCAGATTAAACAGACACAAATGCTTACCCCACCACCACATGCCCCGGGTGTTATCCCTAAATGGGTGCATGAGCAGGGGGCAACTATTGTTATTGCCGGAGGGATGGGACAGCGGGCAGTAAGCCTGTTTGAGCAACAAGGTGTGCATGTGGTCGTTGGTGCTCCAGGACATACACCAGAAGAAATTGTTAATGCCTATCTTAATGGCACACTTGAAACTGGTGAAAATGTGTGCGACCATTAAGAGTAAACAGAATCTGTGAAAATCTGTGCAATCTGTGGATTAAAAGAGGAGCAGGCAAATGAAGGTAACCGTTCAGGTTGTAATTTACCGCAGAGACGCAGAGGAACAGAGAAGATATGGGAATAAATCAGATAACAGAAAAGATTATTGGGGTAATTATGAAATACATAGGACATCAAAACCAAATTTGTTAATCAATCATGATATGTTTGTCCTCAAAAGTTTACACTGATGAAAATCCGTAATGGAATCCTGCGTCTGGTAAATAGTTTTTAATTTTCTTCTCTGCGTCTCTGTGTCTCTGCGGTGAACGGTTACAAATGAAGAAAGTTGTGATTATTGGCGGTGGTGTGGCTGGAACTAATCTGGCTAAAAAGCTGGTGGACAAAAACAGGGGGGTTGAGATTACCTTCGGAGAATATTTGCTTGAGGCCCAGATTGTTGGTCCTGAAGATGTCAAGGAGAGAATCAATGCTATTACAGCGTTGATTCATTTAAAGGTGAAGGTGCAGGATATTCTACAGATGGAGCGTTGCTTTACCCCATCTCTTTGCACCTCAAGAGATGCTTTCCAAAGAGCCGTTGAAGAATTGTTAGGTGTTTTGGCATGAGATTGAAAGAATACATCCCAAATTTTACCAATAAAGAGATACAGGATAATCATACTCGTTTTATCGAAAGGGTTGAGATTTACAGACAAAATGGGCTTGATCATAACAAAAGCCGTGGATTTATCCTCGAAAAAGCCGCTCCCCTAAAAGGCAGAATCCTTGAGCTCGGCACTGGTATCGGTTATACAACTCTAACTCTGGCAAAAGCAGGATATGAGGTAACTGCTGTGGATAGTGATGAGGAAATGCTCAGAATTACTGCCCTGAATCTTGCTTATGAAAGACTTCTAACAAAGGTTAGACTTTTTATAATGGATGCCGCCTCACTTATTTTCGACAGCCATAGCTTCGATAATGTAATGGCTGTGGCACTATTTCATCACCTTGCTAATGTTGATAGGGTGCTTTTTGAAATGGATAGGGTGTTAAAAGAAAAGGGCAAAATTATCATCGCTGATTTTAATGAGAAGGGGATGGAACTAATAAGAGCTGTTCATAAGGAAGAATCTCGGGAGCATCAGGATTTAGGTGTTGGACGGGAAAAGGTTCTTTCATATTTATCTGGGCTGGGGTATGAGATAAAGGATTATGCGGATGAATTTCAGTGGGTCTTAATCGGTGTAAAAGGAGTCTAACAGGATGAGGACATATTTAGATTGTATTCCCTGCTTTTTTAAACAGGCCATTGAGGCAGCCAGGATTGCCGGCTGTAATGAAGCAAAACAGAAAGAGATATTGGATAAATTATGTAAATTAATATCTGAATTCGATATAAATAGCTCTCCACCAGTGATGGGCAGGGCTTTCTATCGGCTGGTTGAGGAGGTATCAGGTAACCCTGACCCATTCAAGGAGGTTAAGGAAAAGGCAAATAAACTGGCTATGGGGCTTTATCCAAAACTAAAGGAATTGATAAACCAGGCAGAGGACAGGCTGCTTATGGCAATAGAGCTGGCTATCTCTGGCAATGTAATAGACTATGGGGTTAAAAACTTGCTGGATGTTGATTTTCAAATAGAAAGAGTGCTAAACGGTGAGTTCCCTGCCCAGACAAGGGCATTATTCGAGTACAAAAGATTTAAGGAGTCCCTGGATAATGCCAGAACAATCCTGTATCTGACCGATAATACTGGAGAGATTCTCTTTGATAGGGTATTGATTGAGGAGCTTAAGACCAGGGTTGTCTGTGCCCTGAGAGATAAACCTATTATAAATGATGCTACTATTGAGGATGCTAAGTACTGTGGATTGGATAAGTCAGCAGAGGTGATTTCATCTGGCTGTGATGCCCCTGGAGTGCTTTTAGATTCTTGCTCTGAAGAATTTCTCCACCTTTATGAGCAGGCAGATTTGATTATCAGCAAAGGCCAGGGAAATTTTGAGGCATTAACAGGCGAAGATAGACCAATCTACTTTTTATTTAAGGTAAAATGCCCGGTAGTGGCTAAGGATGTCGGTGGTATGGTTGGGGATATTGTCCTAAAGGGACCGGATAAATGGTAACTGGTTAAATGGTAACTGGTTAAATGGTAACTGGATAAATGGTAACTGGATAAATGGTAACTGGTTAAATAATTACCAATCACCAATTACCAGTTACCAGTTACCAATTACCAGTTACCAGTTACCAGTTACCAGTTACCACCAATAAAGAAAACATAGTTCTATGAAGATTAAGGTATTGGCGGATAGCTATGCAATAAACAAAAACTTTTCTATTGGCTGGGGTGTAGCTTTTTTAGTTGGAGATGAGCTTTTATTTGATACTGGAGAAACTGGAGATATATTACTTCATAACATGGAGCAGATGGGTGTCTCCTCAGCCACAAATTTAAAAACAGTGGTTATCTCACATGACCATTGGGACCATACCGGTGGATTGTGGGCTCTGCTAAAGCAGAATCCTCAGATTAAAGTTTATGCCTGTCCCAACTTTAGTTTGGAATTCAAGGAGAAAGTGGTGTCCGCTGAAGCAGAGCTGATTGAAGCCAGCCGTTTTACTCAGATAGCCGAAGATATTTACACCACCGGTGAGATTGCCGGGGTATACAATGACAAGTATATGGCTGAGGAGGCATTAGTAATTAAATCACCAAAAGGATTGATTATCCTTACTGGCTGTGCGCATCCGGGAATAATTACAATTCTGGAGAAGGTGAAGGAAAATTTATCAGAAGATATTTATTTAGTTATGGGTGGATTCCATCTAATGGGGAAAAATATGCAGACTATTGCATTAATCATAGATAAATTTCGTGAGTTAAAAGTAACTGTAGCCGCTCCTACTCATTGCAGTGGTAAAGAAACAGAGGCGTTATTTAAAAAAGAGTATCAGAATGACTTTATACCTGTAAAAACAGGAATGACTATAGAGGTTTGATAGGAGGTGATGGGCTATGCCTATATATGAATATAGATGCCAGAAGTGTGGTGAGAAGTTTGAGCTTCTGCAAGGGATAAACGAAACCCCTGTATGCAACAGTTGTGGAAGTAAAGAGTTAACCAGACTTTTTTCCCCTGCGGCAGTGATGGGTGGAAGTAACCAGACAGAGACTTCAGGCAGTTGTTGTGGTTTAACCAATTCCTGTAGGGCTCCCAAAAGATGCTGTGGGGCTTAAAATAGGACTTGGAGAGTCGCAGAAAAAATTAAGGTAACCGTTCAGGTGGTAATTTACCGCAGAGACGCAGAGAAACAGAGAAGGTATAGAAATAAATTAGATGACATAAAAGATTATTGAGGCAGACATAGAAATATTTATGACCTGCTGGCCAAATGTT
>JBFLXS010000155.1 GCA_040755795.1 bacterium
TGATGGTGGTTGGCAACAACGAACTCCGGCAATGGCTGCTGGTCTAACCGACCACGTTTGGAGTATAGAGGAATGGCTTACCTATCCGGTTAGAGGAAGTTAGCTAATTTCGGACACCACCAAATTTTAGGTGGTGTCTGAAAATAACTCTAATAGTGAAATCTATGCAGATTGGGTGTCCAAAAGGGGATAAGGAGATAAAGGGAGATATAGAGATTATTCATTGTCCTTTCCAAAATTTTAGAATAAATTTATCTCCTTTTCTCCATAATCCCCATATCTCCTTTTCTTACACTATTTTAACCTTTATGCTAGATTAAGACACCACCAAAAATTCGCACTACATTTATGGGATGTCAGAGGTTAATTCGTGTGCATTTGTGGTTAATTTCCTTAATTCTCTGTGAACTCTGTGCCTCTGTGGCTGAACGGTTACTGATTTTCTTTTATCGTTTTCAGTGCATTAATAATCCTCTTAGCAAATGTTCGGACACCTGAGTCATTATCGTTTTTTGAGGCAGAGACTAACACATTCATTATCCTTTTGTTTTTATAATCTATTTTAGCCAGTGATTCAATCGCGGTCATACGGACAGTTTTATTTGAGTCATTTTTTAAAATCTTAATCAATGGTTCAACTGCCTGTTTATTTTTCATTTTCCCCAGTCCAATGACTGCCCCGCCTCGTGCATACCAATTTTCAGAACTTAAAGTAGTAATTAATGAATTAAAAATTTGGTCGTTGCCTGTTTTTCCAATTTCGCCTAAGGCGATTCCAATATACCATTGTATTTCGTCATTTTGTGTAGTCCTGGTCTCATTCAGCTCAATTAAAGATGTAATAGCGGATGTGCCTATTTTTATTAAAGTATTTGTAATGGTGTTTTTTAAAGTTTTCTCCCTGGCATTTTGTAAGCCAAACATTAAAGGTTTTATTGAAGGTTCGCCTATTTTTATCAGGGCATTACTACTCAATTGTTGGACAAATGCGTTTTTATCATTTAAGAGAGGTATAAGATGTGATATTACCTTTTCCTCACCTATATTTCCTAACGCAGATATTGCCTGTGCCTTAATATTTATGTTTGAATCATTTAAAAGTCCAATCAAGTCATCTACTGCCCTTTTATCACCTACTTTGCCGAGTGTAAGTGCGGCATAAGTTTTTACCTCTTCATCCTCATCTTTTAGACTATTAATTAACATTTCTATCCCGTCATTATTTCCTAATTTAGCAAGAGCAAAGGCGATATTAAGTCGAAGATTTTTATCCTCCTCTTTTAATAAAGGCAGGAGATATTTAATTGCATTTTTATCACCAATATTTCCTAAAGCCTCACCTGCATGCCAGCGAACAAGTATATTTTTACTACCTAATACCTCAATCAAAGGTTGAGGATTGCCTATTTGAGAAAGTGCCTCAGTGGCTGATTGTTGAACCTGACTATCCTCATCCTTCAGCAGGTTAATCAATGGTTTTATTGCCTCTTGAATCTTAAGTTTGCCAGCTGATTTAGCCGCATTTTCTCTAACAAAAGGTTGTTTATGAGATAGTGCGGTAATTAAGGCTTTAGATGCCCTGTTACCTCCTATTTCACCCAGTGCCCAGGCGGCATTACCCTGCACTACCCAATGGGAGTCTGTTAGCTTATCAATTAACGGTTTTAATGCCTGGTCATCCTTTAATTTACCCAGTGCCTTGACTGCTTCTCGTCTCACTTGCCAATCTTCATCTTTTAAAGCCTGAATTAATGGTTTTACTGCCTTTTTATTTCCTGATTCGCCTAATATAATTGCTGTTTGCTTACGAACTTCGGCATCCGTAGATTTTAAAGATTGAATTAAATTCCTGGGTATTTTTGCTTCCACTTGTTGATTGGCACAACTTGTTTGAGTTAATAATAAACCCAAAATAAATATAATCATCATTATTTTTTCTCTTATATTCTCTTTCAATTTAATTTCTCCTCCTTTTTGTTTGGTAATTGGTTAAATGGTAACTGGTAACTGGTTAAATAGTTACCAATTACAATTTATTCAAGACCCCCATGACGCTTTCGCGAACTAAACTATCGACTATTCCTGCTGAATAGCAATAAACTATTTTGTAGGCTATTTCTGCGTATCGCCGTGCTTTATCGAAATCATTTTTCTCTTTATAAATTTTGACTAAATTTGAGCATAAACCAACAGACTTCCTGTAAATATCTACTGTTCTTTTATCCCTCATTCCTTGATTTATATATGCCTGGCTCAAGGCAATAATCAAATCATGATTTTCTGGTTCGTATTTCATTGCCTCCTCATAGATTAGAATTGCCTCATTATCCAATCTATCTTCTTTCAGATATACCTTTGCCAGATTTTTTACCACAGTTTCGTCTCTATGTCCTAACTCATATAATTTTTGAAAAACATCAATTGCCTTTGCCTCCTCTCCATAATTACAATATGTTTTTCCAAGAATATTCAATATGTGAATATTATTTGGGTCAAATTTTAATGCCTCTTCAAAAATTTCAATTGCTCGTTCTCCGGGTCTCTTTTTCTTCATATAATAATCTGCAACAATTCTAATCATTTTTCGATTACCGGCATTAAGGAATATCGCTCGGTCATAGACTTTTATAGCCTTTTCATCTACCTGGTCTAATTTCAGATAAATTTCTGCTAATGCTGGATAAAGCCAGACTTTTTTCCCTTTTACTATTGCCTCTTCATAGATTGAAGCCGCTCGCTCATATTTTTTTTGCCAGAGATAAATTTTTGCTTTTATAGAATTTGATTGTGGCAAAATGGATAACCCTAAAATAACTATCAATAAAACCGAGGCAATATCACTTACATTAAATCTCCATGGTTTATTTTCTTTGATTAATACTTTTTGCTTTATCTTTACTGGAGTTTCTGGAGTTTTTAAAGAGGCGATGGCTTTAGATTGTTGGGATTTTTCCAGAGTTGTCCTGACTTCATTTATCTTTTTTTGTGCCATTATCTTTTCTTCATCGGTAATAGCGTATTTAAGTGCCTGACTAAAATTTTCCATTGCATCTTTACATCTATTTTGAGCTATTCGGCTCATTCCTAAATTATACCATTTATGATAGGTTTCCTGGCGTTTTGTCTCATTCAAAGACCTTTTTGCCTGATTTAATTGGACGGTTATCTTTCCTTTTTCATCGGCGGTAGTGGCATATTTAAAGGCGTTGTTAAACTCATTAATGGCATTTTCCCATCTTTTTTGCGCCATCTGTTCAATCCCTGAATTATACCGTTTCCAGTAGTTTGCTTTAACTTTCCGTTTATTCAAACCAATTTGTGCAGATTTTAACTTTTCTTTTATCATTATCTTTTCTTCATCGGTGGCGGCGTATTCAAGTGCTTGATTAAGATTCAAAATTGCCTGTTCCCAATTTTGTTGAGCAAATTGGTCAATACCTGAATTGTAGCATCTGAAGTAATTTTCTCTTGTTTTTATCTTATTCAAGTTATCTTGTGCAGATTTTATCTTTTCTTTTACCAGCGTCTTTTCATAATCCATTGTGGTATATTCGAGTGCCTGGTTAAAACTTGAGATGGCATCTTCATATTTTTGTTGAGATAGTTGGTCAATGCCTGAATTGTAACACTTATAGTAATTTTCTTTAGTTCTTTTATTATTTAAGCCGTTTTGTGCTTCTTTTATCTTTTCTGCTATCTCCTGGTTGCTTGTGGTATATTCAAGAGCCTTATTAAAACTCGAAATTGCCTCTTCCCAATTTTGTTGAGCGAGCTGGTCAATGCCTGAATTGTAGTATTTGCAATAATTTTCTTTTTCAATCGCCTTTTTTGCTGAGGCTAACTTATTCTTAGCAGAGGTATAATCCGGGTTAATTTCAAGTGCCTTTTTGAACCATTTTATTGCCTCCTCATACATTTTTTTGTTATAATAAGCACAACCAAGACCAGTTAGTGAATCAACGCATACAGGGTTATTTTCTAATTCCTTTTTGAACTCTTCAATTGCCTCATCAAACATCCCTTTATAATAATAAGCACAGGCAAGATTACTATGTGTAACTTTTGTCGTTAAGTTAAATTCTAATGCCTTTTTATAATTAGCAATTGCCTCATCAAACTGTCCTTTTTCATAATAAGCACAGCCAAGATTATTGTAGGCAATATCGTAGTCAGGATTTAATTTTATTGCCTTTTTATACATAGCGATTGCCGCTTCATAGTTTTTTTCTGCTCGATACTTTTCTCCTTGATTAAAATAAAAATAGGCATTTTCCTCAGTGCAGACATCCCTATTATTCATGATTAACATTACCCCAAGTAATGTCAGGGTCAAAACTAAATATTTCATATTTCATCTCCTCCTATGGTTACTTTGGCTCTAACTTCTTCAGGTTTTAGAGCATCTGATTCTTCTGAATCCTGGATTTTGGATTTTGGCTCTGGTAAAGGTTCTTCTTGTTTCAGGTCTTCTTCAAATTCTTCTATGACCGGTTTTTCTACGGTTTCTATTTTTTGTATTGTTTCTTTTTCAGGTTCGACATATTCAATTACCCTCTTCTCTTCGGACTCAAAAACCACATCAGGCTTTGAGTCCAAAGAGGTAGAGGGGGAGAGGACATTAGTATTTTGGATTTTGCTTTCTGAACTTTGGATTTCAGGTTTTAGGCTTTCATTTTGGACTTTAGACTTTAAACTTTCAAATTTCATATTAAGAGAAAGTTGATGAACATTACCGAGGTCATTGTAAGAAGAGTAGGCATAATCAAGTTTATATTTATCGTAATTTACTCCAAAACCGAAACTTAAGTTACCACAATCAACACCTGTTTTATATCCCAGTCTAATAGCGATATTTTCCATTTCCGGATACCGATATTCAGCACCTAAATGTAATCTCAGTCCATTATCATTGTTAGGTAAATCAACATCCATTGCCAGAGTGAGTATTTTGTTTGTTAACAATCTGTAACAGGCACCTAATTTAATATTATAAGGCAGGTTATCTTTAAAATTATTAAAAAGTGGGAGAAAATTTTGGAGTGTCAGTCCACAAGTTAGATTTTTAATAGATGTGTTATATAATAATCCTAAATCTGTCACAAGGGCACTTCTTGATGATTTAATTTTTTGATTAACATATTTTAAATTCAGTCCTGAATAAAGATTAGGTTTTATTGTTCTGGCATAAGTGAGATTAAGTAACAAATCGGACGCTTTAAATTCTCCGAAGTAAGTTTGATTTTGGTCATATTCTTTAATATCGTTTATTCCAAGATAGGACAGATTAGTGGCAAAAACACCAGGCAAATTTAGTTGTGATAATGGGTTGATATAAGTTAAGTATTCGTAGTTAATCTTTTCAAACCAGGCGATATGGGTAAAGGATAGTTCTTTATTTTCGAACAGGGCTAATCCGGCAGGGTTATAGTAGGTGGTTGTTGAGTCATCGGCGACGGCGGCAAAAGCTCCACCCATTGCTGTCGGTTTAGCACCAACACCTATTTTTAGAAATGTCGCTGTGCTTTTTCCTTGACTTTTTGCCTCAGTTACAGAGAATAAAACTAATAAGACTAATAAAGAGAATAATATCTTTTTCATTTGATTTTTCCTTTACTTTTCCACTGCAATTTTAAACTTTGTTGTGGCATCTTGAGTTTTAATCAGGCAGATATAAACGCCTTCTGAGACTATTTCATTATCATCGTTTTTGCCGTCCCATTTATCCTGACATTGCCCGGCTGGTCGTTGTGCAGAATCAAGTAAGGTTCTAATTAGTTCACCGGCTATATTATAAATTTTAATCGTGATTGGTTGTGTTGTTCCAATGGTATAAGTAATCGTTGTCGGTCGTAGATTAGGATTAAATGGATTTGGAAAATTATAGGCGTTTATTTCTGAATTAGGAACAGGATTATTTTGATTAATCTCATTTTCAAACTTCTGGACTCGTTGATTTCCAGTATCAACGATATAAATATTATTTTCATTATCAAGTGTAATTCCTCTTGGTGAATTAAACTCCCCATCATTATCTCCGTAATGTCCATAGGTAGAAATAAAATTACCATTGGCATCAAATACCTGTATTCGATTATTTCCCTTATCTACGATATAAAGATTATCACTCACATCAATATCAATTCCAAAGGGGCTATTGAACTCGCCATCATCCTGTCCCTGGTTACCAATTTTTTTAATAAAATTACCATCTTTATCATATACTTTAACACAATGATTTTTAATATCCACAACATAGACTTTATCTTTAGAATCAATCTCTATATTTACAGGGATACTAAGTGTTTCAGGATTAAGTAAAGTGGACCATTGTTTTTTAAAAACACCTTGTTTAGTAAAGACCTGTATGCGTTGATTATCTTTATCTACGACATAAATCAAGCCTGTAGAATCAACCGCTAAGTCATAAGGTGATAAGAACTCTCCTTCCATAGAGCCGTATTTGCCCCATTTGCGGATAAAATTTCCATTTTCAAATACTTGAATTCTGCAATTTTCCGTATCCGCCACATATACCCGATTATTATCCTTTGTATCTACCAGTATCCCATAAGGATTCCAGAATTTACCAGGCTCCATAACTGGGGTGCTTTTACCACCCCACCATCTAATAAAATTGCCATTTTTATCAAATTGTTGGATGCGATGATTATTAGAATCAGCAACATAGATATTATTTTGAGAATCCCTATCAATCCCAAAGGGAGAATTGAACCTTCCTGGCTCATGACTATATTCACTCCACATCTCAAGAGGAGTGGCTGTTTCATCAAACTTTTGAATACAATTATTTACTTTATCTGAGACATATACATTACCTGAACTGTTAATAACTATTCCTTTAGGAGATTCGAATTTTCCTAATTCCTCACCTCTTTCCCCAAATTTTTTCACAAAACCACCATTTACATCAAAAACCTGTATTCGTCTATTTGTCGTATCAACGACATAAATCTGCCCGGTAATTTTATCCATATTTATTCCTGTTGGGTAATCAAACTCACCGTCTTGATTTCCTTTTATGCCCCAACTTCGTATAAAATTACCGTTTTTATCAAACTTCTGGATACGATTATTATTTGTATCCGCAACATAGATAGAATCATTTATATCTAAAATTATACTTTGTGGACTGGAGAATTTCCCGGTTTCGGTTCCATAACCGCCAAACGCCATAAGGAAAGCGGCTGTATTACTAAATTTTTGGATACGATTATTATTTGTATCCAGAACATAAATATTAAATTCTGAATCAATAACAATATCCTGCGGTAATTTGAATTCACCATAATCCTCCCCAAAACTACCAAATATCTGAAGTAATTTTCCATCAGAGGTAAATTTTTGGATACGATTATTCCCTGTATCAACTACATAGATATTGTCATTTTTATCAATACCTATTCCTTCAGGAGCAAGGAATTCTTCTCTATTATTACCTTTTTTCCCCCAGATGGTAATTAGATTTCCCATAGAATCAAATTTTTGAAGGCGATGATTTGCGGTATCTACAACATAAACATTACCTTGTGAATCAACACCTATATCACCTGGTGAATTAAATCGATAAATAATAGCATCGTCAGGCCATTTTCCAATAAATGAGAGTAATTGTTGAGCAAATATATTGTTATATGCTAAAATACAGACTAAAGAAATTAAAGTTATAATTTTTTTCTTCATTTTTAAATTTCCTCAGATAATTGATGGCATTAGAGAGAAGGTAATAGTATTTTTATAATGACCGTGTGTATATCGAGCTAAATTACCCAGGCCGGCTTTAAATACTATCAATCTTGCATCCTTAGTTGACATAGTTACTTTAAATATCTCCTGGGCTTCGTTATGAACTCTAAGCCAATATGTCTTTTTATCGGGATATGTTCTAAATTTAGTGGTTGCACCTTCGATATTATTCTGGAGGATATATGTTTTTTCTGTTTGAACGGCTAAATATGTATCTTCGAGTCTGAGGATGCCTTCTGGACCTCCATACTGAATACCATGGACATAAAGAAGTCCACCATTTTGAGCATTACTGAACATAGTCAATTCAATAGCGCTACTCCTATCGGCAAAGCCTTTACCTGGGTCTATCGCTTCATTTCCACCTTCATATTCATCTTTACCTAAATTTCGGGCATAATCCTCAGGGCCAGGAATTACTCGTAAATTTGCGGTTAAAATCTCTAATTGGATAATCTCTGGTACCTCTAATTCTATATCTACATCACCTTGTTCTATTTCTCCCCAAACCGTCCCGCTCATAAGTAATAACCCACAAAGTAAATAGGTTACTCTTTTAATCATAAAAATTACCTCCTTTTCAAATCGTCAACCCGTAAGCGTTCAGCCACAGAGGCACAGAGTTCACAGAGAATTAGAGAAATTAGCCACAAATGGACACGAATTATAGCACTTATTAATCGAAATTTGACCCAGATATGGCTCTGAAATTCCAAATCACAAATTCCAAATTCCATTTAGTGAATTAGTGAATTAAGCGAATTAGCGAATTAGTAAAATCTAATCTCTAATTCACTAATCTCTAATTCGCTTTTTGGTAT
>JBFLXS010000156.1 GCA_040755795.1 bacterium
AGTAGTTGCTCGACTGCTTTTAATTCTACGATAACTTTTTCTTCAACTAAAAGATCTATCCGGTATCCACAATCTAATTTAAATCCTTTTTTCTCTGTTCCTCTGCGTCTCTGCGGTGAATAGTTACGATTTTCCTTGACCAAAATATAAAATTATGTTATTATTTCCTTTGAAAGTTGTAGAATGTTTTAAGGAGGTGATTTTATGATACCATTTGGAGAAGAATATGCTAATCTCTACGATGCCCTGTATCAGGATAAAAATTACGAGAAAGAGTGTGATTTTATAGAGGCAATTTTAAAAAAACATAATTACCAGCCAAAAACAATTCTTGAATTAGGTTGTGGCACTGGTGGACATGCCCTTATCCTCGCAAAAAGGGGATATAATCTCACCGCCATAGATAAATCTCAACCAATGCTTGAGGTTGCGGCAAATAAAGCTAAAAAGGCAAAACTTGATATTGAGTTTATAAAAGGTGATATAACAAATATCTCCTTGAATAAAAAATTTGATGCGGTAATCTCAATGTTTGCGGTGATGAGTTATCAAATAACCAATAAGGCGATTGCTGATGTTTGCAAATTGGCAAGAGAAAGCCTCATCTCTAACGGATTATTCTTGTTTGACTGCTGGCACGGTCCGACAGTTCTCATTGATAAGCCTAAACCAGTAACAAAAGAAGTAAAGTTAAACAAGAATGAAACGATTCTCAGATTTTCGCAACCCGAAGTTGATATTATCAACCATATTGTTAAAGTCAATTTCAGGGTATGGCACTTGAAGGACCATAAACTAAATATGCTAAAGGAAATATTAGAAACACATCCAATGAGATTCATATTTCCACAAGAGATAAAATATTTCCTTGAAGTTGCAGGGTTTAATAAAGTTGAATTCTATCCATTTCTTGAGATTAAAAAAGAATTGACAGAAAAGGATTGGAATATGATGGTGGTAGGAAGATGAAATTAATAGAGAAAGTTAAACCTATGTCAGTGACAGTGTCAGTGTCAGTGAAGAAACTCCTTCAACTCATCCAACACTTCCAACTCTTTCTACTCTTTCAACTCTTCCAGCAGAAGTATAGGCAGGTCTCCCAAATCTTCATTTTGCTGCAATTTCTGCCTGTTTTAGTCTGATGTCTGATGTCTATAGTCTACTGTCTGAATCACAGTTAAGGTAACCGTTCACCGCAGAAACACAGAGACGCAGAGAAAAAATTAAAATCTATTCACCAGAGACAGAAATTTCCTTTTTTGTGCATTTCGGGTCTTTCGTTGTTTATTAATCTTTTAATACTTACTTTCACCTAACTGTTTTTAAACTTTTTTAAACACCGAAAAACACGAAAAAAAGATATTTTCCTTTCTGTTTCTCTGCGTCTCTGCGGTGAATTACTATCTGAACAGTTACAAGTATTTTAACGCTGAAAGGAAAGAGATAATTTTACATTTTGATATGTAATTTTTATATTTGCTTTTTGCATTTTGCTCTTTGGAGGAAATCCCTTTTGGACACCAAATCTGCATAGATTTCACTATTAGAGTTATTTTCAGACACCACCAAAAAAGCATAAAGAGATCTGTTCTGTAACATCTTCGTGTCCTTCGTGCTCTTCGTGGTGAATAGTTACTAATTTTAAACCTAACTGCACAGGTCGAAAAATTTTATTAAAAAATGTTGACAAATTTATAAATATGTGATAATATAATATAATTATCTCATAAAAATCAGGAGGATGATTAAGTAAATGGCACGATATACTGAATCAAAATGTAAGGTTTGCCGACGAAGTGGAGAGAAACTTTTTTTAAAAGGAACGCGTTGTATCTCAGAAAAATGTTCACTTAACAAACGCAACTATGCACCAGGATTAAAAGGTCAGGAACGGAAAAAAGTATCCGATTATGCCCTTCAATTGCGAGAGAAACAAAAGGTTCGCCATATCTATGGAATCCTTGAACAACAATTTAGAAATTATTACACCAAAGCTGTTACTCAAAAAGGCATTACTGGCGAAAATTTGTTAATCTTGTTAGAGCGACGATTAGATAATATTGTCTATCGCTTAGGGTGGGCAGAATCAAGGGCACAGGCACGACAATTAGTTAGACATAGCCACATAATCGTTAATGGCAGAAAGGTTAATATTCCTTCATTTTTAGTCAAGGCAAATGATACCATTACGGTAAAACCCAAAAGCCAGGATAGAATTAAAGAAATATTAAAGACAATCGCCTCACCTAAAGGGATACCGAGTTGGTTAGCAATGGATGAGGATAAATTATTAGCCAATGTAGTTTCATTGCCAAACAGACAGGATATTGACCAGTCAGTTAATGAATCGTTAATCGTGGCGTTATATTCAAAATAGAATATGGTTTCATAAAATTAAAAGCAGATAATTGGTAACTAATTACCATTCACCAGTTACCATTCACCAATTACCAATTACCAATTACCAATTACCAGTTACCAATTACCAATTACCAGTTACCAATTACCAATTACCAATTACCAATTACCAATTACCAAAATTAAGGAGGTTATGAAAAAATTATGGGTAGTAAGGGCGGAATAAGTGCCTTAAAAAGGATTAAAAAAATAGAATGGGAAAAAGAAACTTTAACTGATAGCTACGGTAAATTAATTGCAGAACCATTTGAACCAGGAAGAGGAACAACTATTGGCAATAGCCTGCGAAGAATGTTATTAACCGCAATAGAAGGTGCGGCGATTACCTCGGTAAAAATAGAGGGCGTTCTTCATGAATTCTCTACTATTCCAGGGGTAGTTGAAGATGTTCCGGAGATAATTTTAAATCTAAAAAAATTGATTTTAAAATTACATGATTCTGAAACAGTAAAAATTTACTTAAACAAAGAAGGAGAAGGAGAAGTAACGGGAGAGGATTTTCAATGTCCACCACAAGTAGAAATACTTAACAAAAATCTCCATATTGCCACAATGGATACTGATGGAAAATTAAATATGGAATTAGAAATAGTGAAAGGATACGGTTATGTATCAGCTGAACAGAATAAAACAGGACAGGAATCAATCGGAGTTATATGCATAGATTCCTTTTTTTCTCCAGTAGTTCGCGTTGCCTATTCAGTAGAAGGTGTCCGCGTAGGACAAATGACCGATTATGAACGGTTGATATTAGAAGTGTGGACAAATGGAGTTCTACAACCTCATCAAGCCGTAGCCCAGGCCGCCAGACTTATCAAAGATCAAATCGCGGCTTTTATTGATATTAAGGAGGAAGAAGACAAATCTGAAGAACCAATAGTGGATAAAGAAACTGAAAGATTAAAGAATATTTTAAAAATGAACATCGAAGAATTAGAATTATCAGTCAGGTCGTCTAATTGCCTTAAAGCCGCTAATATTAAAATATTAGGTGAATTGGTTAAAAAAACCGAAAATGATATGTTAAAAACTCGAAATTTCGGTAAAAAATCACTCACAGAAATAAAAAATAAATTAGCCACTTATGGAGTTTCATTAGGAATAAAAGATATAGACCATTTATTAGAGAATAATAAGAAATAGTAGTGTCGTGTTGAACAAATAACGCACGGAATTTGATTCTGGTAACTGGTAATTGGTAACTGGTAATTGGTAACTGGTAATTAAATACCGTTCGGCTGAGGTAATCGGTCAGTTATTGGTGGAAGAAAGGCATAAAGATTAAATTTCTCGCTAAGGCGCAAAGAACTCACAGGAATAAATTATAATCTTTGCGAACTTTGCGTCTTTGCGAGAGAAAATTTCTATTTAGTTTTTACCACTGATAACTGAGGGATTATCGGCTGATCTCATGACGAAACTATTTAACCAATTACCAGTTACCAATTACCAGTTACCAATTACCAGTTACCAATTACCAGTTACCAATTACCAGTTACCAATTATCCGTTTGCAGGTTACGAAACCTGATGATGCCCCGTGCAAAACTTACTCAACACGACAGTAGCTATTTAGCCTACCAAAGATAAGGAGTGTGAAATACAATTGCGTCATTTAAAAAAAGGTAGAAAACTTAATCGCACCATAAGCCATAAAAAGGCTCTGTTAAATAATCTTGTCACCGAATTATTTCGACATGGGAAGATTGCAACAACTTCAGCCAAAACAAAGGAATTAACCGGGTTAGCAGATAAATTAATCTCTCTGACAAAAATCGGCGACCTACATTCAAGAAGACAGGTACTGACTTATGTTAAAAGTAAAGATGTAGGGAAAAAATTATTTGAAGTTATTGGACCAAGATTCCAGAATCGAAATGGAGGATACACGAGAATACTGAAAGTTGGCAAAAGAATCGGTGATGGAGCAGAGATGTCTTTAATTGAATTAGTAGAATGATGCATCGCAGGTTTTTTGTCAATCCTGAAAGTATAGTTAAAAATAATGTTGATATTGTGGATAAAGATGATATTCATCATCTCAAAAATGTCCTTCGGCTAAAAGAAAAAGATAAGATTATTGCGTTAGATGGTTTGGGAAATGAATATCACGCAACTATTATTTCGATTGCCGCGGATAAAGTTAAAACTAACATTGTTGAAAAAATTATCCATCCACCGCAAAAAGTAGAATTAACATTACTTCAGGCACTACCCAGAATAGCCAGGATGGATTTGATAATAAGTAAATCCACTGAATTGGGTGTAACAAGAATAATTCCAGTTAAAACACAGAGGTCATTGATAAATTTAAAAAACGAATCGACAAAACTCACACGGTGGCAAAAAATAGCTAAATCCTCCTCATCTCAATGTCAACGATGTATAATCCCTATAATTTATCCGGTAACTAATCTCAAAACCTCATTAGAGTTAATAAAAGAAGTTGATTTAGGGTTAATTTTATATGAGAATGCAAAAACACCCTTACGAGAAGTTTTTCTCAATAGAGATGTTACCTTACTAAAAAAGATTGCTGTTTTTGTTGGTCCAGAAGGAGGATTTACTGAGGAGGAAATAACCGCAGTCCAAATTAGAGGAATTATTCCTGTATCACTTGGGACAAATATTCTGAGATGTGAATCCGCAAGTATTGTTACAGAAAGTATCATATTATATGAATTAGGGATGATAGGATAAATGGAAGTAGAAACAATCGAACACAATGAATGTGAATTAACATTAAAAATTACAGTTTCTAAGGAAGAACTTGAGCAAGAATTTGATAAAAAATACCAGAAATTAACTCAAACGGCTAAACTTCAAGGTTTTAGAAAAGGTAAAGTGCCTCGTCAGGTTTTAGAAACACGATACGGCCCAGCGGTAGAAAAAGAAGTTGTAGAAAATCTTATCTCTAATCGCTATCTACAAGCAATAAAAGAAAAAAATATCCGGATAATTTCCCAGGCAAAGATAGAAGAGGTCAATTATATCAAGAAAGATGAACCGTTTTCTTTTGTAGTGAAAGTAGAAGTAATGCCTGAAATTGAACTTACAACTTACCATGGAATTCCACTTACCAAAAAGGTGACCAATATTACGGATAAAGATGTGGATAATGGACTCCACAGACTCCAGGAAAAATATGCACCAATAGAGGTAGTGGAAAAACCTATTGGGAAAAAGAGCATTGTTATTTTTGATTTTGAGAGTTTCAAGGATAACAAACCACTGTCTGATGGAAGTCACAAAGATTTTTTATTAGAGTTGGGTAAAGAAATCTTCCCTCAAAAGTTTGAACAACAATTATTTGGTCTCAAAAAAGGTAAGGAAAAAACCTTTAAAATTAAGTTATCAAAAGAATACTCTGACCCTAATATGGCGGGACAAAAGGTAACATTTAAGGTAAAAATTAATGAAGTCAAAGAAAGAAAATTACCAGTTTTAGATGATGAATTTGCTAAAGATTTGGGTCAATTTGATACGATTAAAGAATTAAAAGAGGCATTTAAAAAAGACCTTATTGAAGCCGCAGAACTTGAGTCAACAGAAAAATTAAAAGACGAACTTACAACACTTTTAATTTCACAACACTCTTTCCCTCTACCTAAGGTATTAGTAGAAAGAGAAATTGATTATCTGGTGGTTAACCTCCATAATAATTTACAATCACAAGGATTTGAACTTAATGATTATCTTAAAAAGAAAAATATGACTATTGAGGATTGTCGGGATGAATTCAGGCCCCAGGCGATGGAGCGGGTAAAGAAATATTTGATTTTAGATGCAATCGCACAAAAGGAAAATATTAAAATAGAAAATGAAGAATATGAAACCGTGGTAAAAGATAATTTTAGAACACAACCACAAAAGATAAAAGAATATCTTGAAGATAACCAACAAAAGGCAATTCTGATGGAAGAATTGAGAATGCAAAAAACACTTAATTTTTTACTCGAAATTGCCGATATTAAAAAATGTGAGGAAAAAAGGAGGAAATAAACAATGGCTTTAGTTCCAATGGTGGTAGAACAAAGTAATCGAGGAGAGCGAGGGTATGATATATTTTCGCGACTTTTAAAAGAACGAATAATTTTTATTGGCTCATTAATTGATGATGATGTGGCTAATCTAATCATTGCCCAACTTCTTTTCCTTGAAGCGGATAATCCTGACAAGGAAATAAACTTATATGTTAATAATCCAGGAGGAGTAGTCACTGCAGGACTGGCAATTTATGATACGATGCAGTATATTAAATCAGATATTGCCACGATATGTATTGGACAGGCGGCAAGTATGGGCGCGTTACTTTTAGCCGCAGGCACAAAAGGTAAACGCTATGCTTTACCTCATGCCAGAATTATGATTCATCAACCACTGGGTGGTGTTCAAGGACAGGCAACGGATATTGATATTCAAGCTCGCGAGATTATTAGAATGCGGGAAATATTGAATAAAATATTAGAAAAACATACACATCAACCTTTAGAAAGAATAGAAAGAGATACTGACCGCGATTTCTTTATGTCTGCCGAACAGGCAAAAGAATACGGAATAATAGATGAAGTTATGGTAACAAGGAAGGAAAAAAAATAAAGGAACAAGAAAACAAGGAAGGGTTTTATTAACTTTATTCTCCTGGAGGTAAATGAATGGCTAAATTTGGAAAAAAAGAAGAAGGACTTTTTTGTTCTTTCTGTAGCAAAGGACAGACAGAAGTAAAGAGATTAATTGCAGGTCCAGGAGTTTATATCTGCGATGAATGTGTCTTACTCTGTAATGAAATTATGGCTGAAGAGTGGTTTAATGATTACAAAGATACTCAAATAGGACTTTTGCCACGGCCTAAAGAAATTAAGGCAATATTAGATGAATATGTTATTGGACAGGAAAGGGCAAAAAAGATACTTGCAGTCGCTGTTTATAACCATTATAAAAGGATAAATGTAAGTATTAGAAAATCCGATGTAGAATTAGAAAAAAGTAATATTGTCTTAATTGGTCCAACTGGTTCTGGAAAAACCCTCTTAGCTCAAACATTAGCCAGAATCCTTGATGTCCCCTGTGCGATTGTCGATGCAACCGCATTAACCGAGGCAGGCTATGTGGGTGAAGATGTAGAAAATATACTTCTTCAACTTGTTCAAAATGCTAATTTTGACATAAAAAAGGCAGAAGCAGGAATAGTCTATATTGATGAAATAGATAAAATCGCTCGTAAAGGTGGAGATAATCCATCTATTACCCGTGATGTTTCTGGAGAAGGTGTTCAACAGGGATTACTTAAAATCCTGGAAGGAACAATTGCTAATGTTCCACCACAAGGAGGACGAAAGCATCCGCATCAGGAATATATTCGGCTGAATACGATGAATATCCTCTTCATTTGTGGCGGAGCTTTTGTTGGATTAGAAAAGGTAGTTGAAGAAAGAATCGGCAAAAAAGTAATGGGATTTGGTGGTGATATTCAAAGTAGAGAAAAAAAGAAAATAGGAGAACTGTTACAACAACTTATTCCAGAAGACCTGTTAAAATATGGACTTATACCTGAGTTCGTAGGCAGATTACCAGTTATTGCCTCATTAAGTAGTTTAGAAAAAACTGATTTAATGCGCATTCTCACTGAGCCTAAAAATGCCTTGACCAAACAATATAAGAAATTCTTTGAGCTGGAAGGGATAAGATTAAAATTTACGGATGATGCCATCGATTTAATTGCAGATATTGCCCTGACACGAGAGACAGGAGCAAGAGGATTACGAGCAGTAATTGAAGAAACAATGCTTGATATTATGTATGAGATACCTTCCAAAAGCAATATTAAAGAATGTGTTGTTACCAGAGAAGTCGTGTTAAATAAAATTGCTCCAACTTTAGTCCTGCATAAAGAAACCGCATAAAGGATTATGCCTCGAAATCAGTGTGATTATCACAAACAATTTCCACCAGTGCAATTAGAAATAAAGGGATAATATTTTGGGAGGAATATCACATGCTTCATAAAATATATTTAGCCTTTTTATGGCATTTTCATCAACCAATGTATAAAAATATTATTAATCCTCAAAAAGGGGCATATTTTATGCCATGGGTAAGAATGCACT
>JBFLXS010000157.1 GCA_040755795.1 bacterium
TAATAAATACTCTCGCAGTAAAACGAGCAGAGTTAAGAGGTGGATTGTGGAGCACTGGTGGAAAAAGGGTAGAAAAACCGTTAATGCAAACCCTGTGCAAATTATATGGAGTGCCTGATAAAAATTATTCTGTAAAAATCAAAGGTAAAGTTGTAGATGATGTTGACTTTGAAAGAGAAATTGATTTTCATCTGGTTGAAGGTAAAAACCAGTATAAATGCGAAGTGAAACTGATGGGACGTGGCAACCCAGAAAGTGCAGACGCAGTAATCGCAAGGGAAAGTAAGATTTTTGTGGCTGATAAATTATCAGAAACTAATAAAAGACAATTGGATAGTTTAGGCGTAGAATGGGTTGAATTAAGAAGTGAAAATGGATACAAAAGGTTTTCTAAAGTACTAAAGCATCTAAATATTCCTCATCAAGATTTTAAGGGTAATATTGACCAGAAACTTCATCAAATCTTTAATGAGATTTTTAATTGATTCGCTGAAGCGGTCAGAGGTAAAAAGGTAGGGTTATGACTAAAAAAGTCCCAAAAGACCTAAATACTGAAATAGAAAGGTTAATCGCAGCTGGAGAAGAAAAAGGATATGTTACTTATGATGAAATAAATGAAATACTTACTGAAAATGATGCATGGTCACCTTATTTAGAAAAAATCTTTGCTAAATTAGAAGAAAAAGATATCGAAATTCAGGATAATGGAAAGATGGATGAGGTAGTTGTAGAGGAAGAACCAGAAGAAAAAACTCATGTTAACCCCCTTACACTCTACTTAAAAGAGATTAACCAGATACCCCTTTTAACCCCGATAGAAGAAAGAAGATTAAGTCGGCAAATAGAAATCGACCAGCTAAAAATAAAAGAAATCGAAATAAAAAGCGGCCTTTCTGAAAGAAGACTAAAGGAATTATATAATAAATGGCAATTAAAAGAAATAAGGAAAAGTGATTTGCCACCATCTTTAAAAAAATTACCTAATAAAGAAATAGATAAATTCTTGCGAACCGTAGAGATACTTGAAAACAAAATCGAGGTTATCAAACGGAAATTTATTGAGTCTAATCTCCGATTGGTTGTAAATGTAGCGAAAAGGTATGCACATCACAAATTAAGTCTTTTAGATTTAATTAATGAGGGAAATTTAGGATTAATTCGGGCAGTAGATAAATATGATTATAAAGAAGGGTTTAAGTTTAGCACCTATGCTATTTGGTGGATAAAGCAGGCGATTAACCGAGCAATTTTAGAACAGGGTAGAACAATTAAAGTTCCTGTTTATATGATGGAAACAATTAATCGGTGTCTAAAGACAATAAATAAACTATCGCAGGACTTAGGTCGGGAGCCAACATTAGAAGAAATCGGAACCAAAATGAAACTCCCAATTAGTAAGGTGATTGAAATTATCAATATTACTCAAGAACCTATCTCTTTAGAAACACCGATAGGCATAATTGGAGAAAATGAATTAAGTGAATTGATTGAAGATAAGGCAAGTCTGCCTCCATCAAAGGCGATATTCTTTACTATGTTACAAGAACAAATTCAGGAAATAGTAGATACTCTTCCTGAAAAAGAAAGACAACTTCTAAAATTACGCTTTGGATTAGATGGGTTAGAACCTCATACCTTAACTGACATAGGTAGGATATTAGGTCTAACAAGAGAAAGAGTTAGACAGTTAGAAAAAAGAATACTTGATAATCTTCGCAAAAAAAAGATTACTAAACAATTATATGATGATTTTCTGGGAGAAGAATAAGGGTAATCGTTCAGCCACAGAGGCACAGAGTTCACAGAGAATTAGAGAAATTAGTTACTTAAGGACACGAATTAATCTGTATATCCCCTAAATGTAGTGTGAACCTTTAGGTTCACCTTCTGGCTTGCCAGAAGCGAGGCTAAAACCTCGCACTACAAATCTTTTTGTTGTTCAGAGAGATTCGGATTCATCTCGTTAGATAGTAAAACATCTACCAGGATTCATTCGTGATTATATATTCCCTCTGTGTTCTCTGTGGCTCTGTGGCTATATCCTGAACGGTTACGAATAAGGAAACAAGGAGGTTATTAAAAAGATGAAAGAGGTAATTTTAATGTGGCAGAATACAAGAATGGTTGTGTTATGCGCGGTTTGTGCCAGCGTATATACGGCAATACTTATTCCTTTTAAAATCGCAACCATAATTCCAGGTTTTACCGAGATACGACCTGCGGCGGTTTTACCTGTTGTCTTTTCACTTATGTTTGGACCAGCGGGTGCCTGGGGTCTGCGTTTGGTAATTTAATTGGCGATTTCTTTGGAACTTTGGGACCGGGCTCATTTTTTGGATTTATCGGTAATTTCTTGTATGGATTTATACCATATAAGGTCTGGCAATATATCTCAAAACAAGACCCTGTTTTCAATACCCCAAAGGTAGTTATAAATTATTTTTGCTGTATTGCTTTAAGTTCCTCAATATGTGGAATGTCTATTGCATGGGGGGTAGATTTGTTAGGATTTGTCCCGATAACCCTACTGGCGAATATCATTACTCTAAATAATTTTCTTGTCTGTGTTATCCTGGGACCATTTCTGCTTGTTATTCTCTATCCGAGAGTGAAGAAATGGAGATTACTTTATTCCAATATCTTAACTGAATTACCAAAACTAGGAAAATTTGCTGGAATTGGTATTTTATGTTTATTAATTGGTAGCATTGGCGGGCTTATCATCATCAACTTAGGTATCTTTGGTTTTATTCAATGTCCAATAACCTGGCGAACAATGACACCAGCTGTGTTACTGATTATTATTGGAACATTGCTTATTTGAGGGATTCGGGGTTTTGGAAGAAAAGAATCCCCAAACCCCGAAATCCGAACCACGATTTTCAGAGGAACCTCTGGATAGTGAGTTTTCCCTACTAATTCGCTAATTCACTAATTCACTAATTCGCTATTTTCAGGAGAATAATTATGGAAGAAAGTGAAATCTATCTTTCCATTATCAGCCCGGTCTATAATGAAGAGGCACATGTAGTTGAATTGTATTTTCGGCTATCAAAGGTTTTGGCACAAATTGATAAACCTTGTGAGATTATTTTTATCGATGATGGTAGCACAGATAAAACCTATGCCTTGATTAAAGACTTGAAAATGCGTGATGAGAAAATAAAGATTATCCGATTTATTCGCAATTTTGGGCAATATTTAGCCATAATCGCGGGATTTAATCAAGCAAAAGGCAAGATAATGGTTACGATTGAAGGTAGTCTCAAAAGCCCACCTGAAGAGATACCTAATTTATTAGAAGAACTAAATAAAGGCTATGATGTTGTCATTGGCTCTATAGGATTACATCAGTTACCTTCTATTTTTCGACCCTTAATTAATTTTATTAACTGGTTTGTTTCTAAACTTACCGGAACCACGATAAAAGACTATGAATCTCTATTTATGGCATATAAAAGAGGGGCAGTAAAAATGCTCCTCCAGTGTCGAGAAAGGACCCCATTAATAAAAGCATTACTGGGTTGGCTTGGACTTAAAATCGGTGAAATAGAACTTGATACTACCCATAGTTCCACAAAGACAGTTTTTGATTTATTAAAAGCAGATTTTGAACTTATTACCAGTTTTTCAACATCGCCTATCTCATTCTTAAGCTCTCTTGGAGTATTTATGGGCTCCCTGGCGATTGTGCTTGGATTATTCTGGTTAATTCAATCATTTATTTTAAACGCAGGCATTAGTATCATCATCGCCTTTTTATCCATCCTTTTTGGCATACAACTTTATGGACTCGCCTTCCTCGGTAAGTATATTGCAAAAATATATCTCCAAATTCAAGGCAGACCTTATTATATCATTGAAGAAATAATTGAGTAACAGTAACTACTCCTAATTTTTACCTGGTGTCGTGTTGAACAAATAAGGCACGGAATTTGATTCTGGTAACTGGTGATTGGTAACTGGTAATTAAATACCGTTCGGCTGAGCTCAGGACGAAACTATTTAACCAATTACCAGTTACCAATTATCCGTTTGCAGGTTATGAAATCTGATGATACCCCGTGCAAAACTTACTCAACACCACACTAGCATCTTTTACAGGACGGATAGATTTGTGATTTGGAATTTTGCAATTTACTCCGCTCTCCACCATAACCATATTTGTCCAGTAAAACTTGTGGGACAAACTTGCTGATACCTGACTGCACAACGCCTTCAATAATCTGTTAATTGATAATTATCCTCTTCCTTCCATTCTTTTATCTTTTTCTTGACCTGATGTCGCTTTATCATATAAACCACAAGACATAAAACAGGAAATATAAGCCAGAGTAAATAACTACTCGTAACAACTGAAATCCAGTTAAATCTTTTCTTCAAAGACGCATACCAGTTAGTTTCTAACTTCCCAAAATCCATCCCGAATGATTTGTTAAAGGCTGAATCAAATTCAGTGCCATAACTTAATTCTTTTATTAACTTAATAACCTTTTCTTTACCATACCGATTTATCATAAACAAAACAATATCAAAACTTTGTGCATAAGCTAATTGTGTTTGGAAGTCATCCTGGGGAAAGGTATAAGTAAGACTTGAAAAAGGGAGTAATTTGTCAGTCAGATATGCCTGACCGAGGTACATATTATTTACTAATTGCCATTCTTTCGCCTCATACATAGCCAGCCCTTCATTTAACCATCGTGGTAAATAGCCTTTTTTGAAAATTACACCTAAGACAATATGAGTAAGTTCATGCCTGATTGTTTTTTCAAGGGTAATATTTAGATTACTTTTAGGTGATTGAATGACAATAATGTTATCTTTACCAACACAGGCTTGTCCCACAATTTGTTTTTGGACACCTTTATTGGCTAACTCAAACTCTTTTCGAGAAGGAAAAATAAAGATAAAAGTCCGTTGGTCCACAGTAAATCCAATATCGGCAGTAATTGTTTGATAAGATTCTTCGGCGATTTGAATAGTTCTAAGTGCTACCTTTTTATCAGATTGCGTGAAATGTATCATAAAATGTTGACTTTGTAGAGATTGCCATTGTTGTGAGCAAAGAGAGAAAGGGAAAAAGAGAAAACATACGATGATAATAATTTTATTTACCATTTTAATCTTATCTCAATTAGATAGTTGATAGTTGATAGTTGATGGTTGATAGTCTATGAAACTATCAACTATAAACTATAAACTATCAACCATCAACCCTGTTCTAAGAGATGGAATTAAGCGTATAGCCAATAGATTTTAATTTTTTCTCTGTGTCTCCGCGTCTCTGCGGTGAATAGTTATTCTTCATGAAAGATTAAGCCTGTAAAGATATAGATTTCTGTCTCTTTTTCTTTCCAGGCGTTTGGCGGCAGGCCCGCTTTATAACAGGTATGGGTAAGGAATTGTTCACGATTCCAACCTTGCTCGGTGGCTACCTGAGGAAGAAGTAAGCCTGAATTATACCCTTTGACCATGTAAAGTCCATGTTTGCCTATTTCAATTTGCTCAATATCATTTATTCGTGTTAATTCTGAGAGAACCGTAATTTCAATCTTTATCTGGTCTAATTCATCTTTGGTTACAGGTGAAAATCTTGGGTCTTCTGTTGCGGCGGCAATAGCCATTTTACTCACGGCTTGAGCTACCGGGGCGATAGCCTTGATGTAACCAATACAACCACGCAATTGCTTATTTTTGGTAAGGGTAACAAATGCACCCGCCGGCTTTTGAAGCTCGGGATAATCATCTACCTCTACTGGTGGAATGTGCCTGTTTTTAATATAATCTTCTATCGTCCTTCTGGCAATTTTAAGCAATACCCCTTGTTCTTCCTTATCTAACATCATAGCTTTTTCCTCCTTTTGTGCAAAGATAACTGCTCCATAACCAACTACTCTTGATTTATCACCAATTATTGGCACATCACCCGAATTAGCATAATTTAAAACAGTGGCCTGGTGGATTCCAAATTCTTTGGTGACCAACATTAATGTCAAAACCGCCCCAACTCCACAAAGTAAGGTGCTACATTTCTCATGGGGTTCATTGAGCCAGGCAACTAATTCATTAATATCCATCTCTTTGATTAAAGAGAGGGTTTTTTTATCTACTTTGTTGGCTATTTCATAAGGTGGATAATGAGTCATATCGGATGAGGCAATGAATAAAATATTTTTGCCTTTACTATTTAAAATAAGACTTCTGGCTAAAACTTGAGCGTCATTTGGATTACTCATAAGTATTGGAACAATTTTAAATTCTTTCAATAGCCGTTGAAGAAAGGGGATTTCAACTTCTAACGAATGCTCTTTCTCATGGACTTGAGGTAAAGATTTAATTTTTGGGTCTGACTTGATTAATGCAGAGGTCAGCTCAGTGTCTATCTTTACCAATCCAAATGGTGTCTGATAAGCATCAGATGTATCAACGGCAATACCATCAAAATGGGCAAAATGGCTCATTCCTATTATCACTACGGTATCAAATGAAAGTTCTTCGAGTTGTTTAAAACAATGAGCCGCGACCTCTCCTGAATAATCATACCCGGCGTGAGGCACCATTAAACCAATTATTCTACCCTCAATCTTTTCTTTTTGGACATTATTTAAGAAGCCGTTGATTTGATTTTTTAACTCTGTTGGGTCAGCGGGATAAAAACCACCAGCCACCGCTGGCTGACGAATATTTTGAGGAATGTCTTTGCTCGGAGTTTGTGTTTGTGAACATCCCTCAACAGGTAATAATAGACTTAAACCAATAATAAGTAATTTGTGCCACATTTTAATATATCCATAGGAAGTAGAGAGTAGAAAGTAGAGAGTAGAGAGAAAATCTTTCCTCCACCTGTGTTTTCCTATTTTCATTCTTCTGTTCCCCTGAAAATATCCGCAAGATTATTTTCCTTCAGCCTCAGCTTTGAGTGGCCACTCTTCTTTATTAAAGAATGCCTTTAATTTTTCCTCAACGATTCTGGGGTTATCACCGGCTTGAATAGATAAAACACCTGTAACAATCAGGTCTTTTACAAAAACCTCATTTTCATTTAATCTTTTTAATTTCATAGCAATAGGAATAAGAACTAAGTTAGCCAGAGCAACACCATAGAAAGAGGCAATAAACGCAATTGCCAGCGAGTGAACCGTGGTCATAATGTCTCCACCCCCCATTTTCCCCAGGGCACCGGTTAGTCCCATAATTGCGCCTAAAATTCCCATAGTTGGAGCAATACCTCCAGCCGACATAAAAATATCCTCGCCTAATTTATGTCTATGTTTCATATGGGTTAAATCTATATCAAGGATTTCCTCAATCAATTCGGGGTCTACGCCATCCACCACTAACTGAATACCTTTTTGAAAATATGGGTCTTTAATATTTTCGATATCTGCTTCTAAAGCTAATAATCCTTCGCGTCGAGCCTTTTGAGCAAAAGCAATCATTGTTTCAATAATCTCTTTTGGTTCTTCTTCCTTATTAAAAAACATAATTTTTAGGAAGGCTGGCGTCTTCATTAATTCCTTCATCGTGAACATCGCCCCGGTCGCCAGCACTGAGCCTGAACCAATGATGACCGCACCAGGGATGTTCAAATATCCCTGACCAACTATTCCTACCTCTTCAAGTAACACACAACCAATACAAGCGGCAATACCACCTATGATTCCAAAGACACTAACTATATCCATTTTTGTCTTCTCCTGAAAATAGATTTTCGCCACAGATGAACACAGATAAACACAGATTTTTTATATTTAAATTGAGACGGTTCATTTTTATCGTTTTTCCCTGTGATTTCTTTTGGAAATTAGAAATTAGGAATTAGGTCTTTATCTCCATCCAATTTCCAATTTCTAATTTCAATCCGCAAGGTTTCACACTAAAGTGAACCATCCCAAGAAATCCATATTCCCCCTTTGTTAAGGGGGAATAACTTCTCATTCTACAAACACGACGCCTCTCCGAGGCTGAATTTGTTACATTTCCGTTATTCTACTACAAACAGAGTGCCTCTACGAGGCTAATCTCTTTATTTAATTTCGTGGTAACTATTCAGGTTGTTAAGTTTAGAGTTCAAAGTTCAAGGTTAATGACCTCATCTCTTCTAAACCTTGAACCTCAATAGTTACATTTCGTGAAGCCTTATTGATGTCAAGTCCGCAATTTATATCTTTTTTGATCGTTTGGCAAGTTTTATCTCACTGAAATCATCCAAGATCCGCATCAATCCTCAAAATTACTAGTGTCGTGTTGAACAAATAACGCACGGAATTTGATTCTGGTAACTGGTGATTGGTAACTGGTAATTAAATACCGTTCGGCTGAGGTAATCGGTCAGTTATTGGTGGGAGAAAGGCATAAAGATTAAATTTCTCGCTAAGGCGCAAAGAACACAAAGGAATAAATTATAATCTTTGCGAACTTTGCGTCTTTGCGAGAGAAAATTTCTATTTAGCTTTTACCACTGATAACTGAGGGATTACCGGCTGAGCTCAGGACGAAACTATTTAACCAATTACC
>JBFLXS010000158.1 GCA_040755795.1 bacterium
TTGTGGAAAACAACAAATTTCCATAAATTTCTATTAGTTTCTATTAATTTCAATTTTTTTAATAATATCTCCCTATCTCCTTAATCTCCACATCTCCTTTTGTTACACCACCTGAACGCTTACATAAATTCAAATAACCAAAATTCAAAACATTACCCCCATAGTTTGTATTTAGGACTTGAAATTTGGTGTTTATTTGAGATTTGGTGCTTGGGATTTGGGATTTTTTTACTTATCCACTCTGAGTAAAGTTTTGACTAATAACTGCTATAATCGTGAACTGGAAACACTATAACTCTTTTAATAAGTCGTTTCACTACCCATAACAAAGGCATATTCTTCGACAATCTTCTCACCAAGGACATGTTGAGTTAGTATCTTGATTATTTTTTCTGCATCCAGCTCCACATATTTAACTGGTGATTTTCCTATTAATTCAACCGTAGCCATTGGTTCACGACTGCACAGACCAGCACAACCTGAGGTAGTTACAATAATGTCTTTTACATTTCTTTTTGCAACTTCATCCATCAAAGAGGTCATCACTTTTCTTGCCCCGGCGGCAATACCACAGGTTCCCATGTGAACTGTTATTTTTGCCCGATAACCACCTTCCCGTAATGTTGCGGTTGTTTGATAATCCTTTTTAATCTTTTTTAAATCATCTACCCTTAATTTTGGCATCTTATACCTCCTCGTAATTGGTCAACGCTCTCCCATAAAATTGAGTATTGATTTTATTCATTATTTTATTTATATTCATTCACAATCTCCATAATTTTAACCGAGTCAACTGCTCCATAGGTATCTTCATCTACTACTACCACTGGTGCTAAACCACAGGCTCCCAGACAGCGAACACTATCTAGCGAATACCTTCCATCTCCGGTCATTTTCCCAACTCCTACATTTAATTCTTGTTTAACCTTATCTAAAATCTCATCACTTCTTTTTACATAACAGGCTGTTCCCAGGCAGACACGGATTAAATGTCTTCCCCTGGGCACCATTGTAAAGAATGAATAGAAAGTGACGACACCATAGACCATAGATGAGGAAAGATTTAATCTCTCCGCGATATGGTGTTGGACCTCTTCGGGTAAAAATCCGGCTACGCCCTGTACCTGTTCTAATACCGGGATAAGAGCACCTGGTTTATCCTTGTATTTAGCAATTATCCCATCAATCTTTGCCCACTGTTCCTGGGTTATTTCAACCTTTTTTGCACATTGACATTCTTTTTCCATAGTTAGATATCTCCTTTCGATTTTTGATAACTATTCAGCCACAGATGGACACGGATGAAACACGGAAAATCCGGTGGTGTCTGAAAATAACTCTAATAGTGAAATCTATGCAGATTTGGTGTCCAAAAGGGATTTCCTCCAAAGAGCAAAATGCAAAACTCGTTTATAGTTTATGGTTTATGGTTTATAGTTTATGGTTTATGGTTTATAGTCTATAGTCCTTCAACTATAAACTATAAACTATCAACTATAAACTATCTACTACATTTCAGCGTTAAAATACTTGAAGCAAAGATATTACTAAATTCCTCCAACTCTTTGAGAAACCCTACTACTTCCTCTTTGAAATTTGATTTGTAATTTTGCATTTTGATATTTATATTTGATATTTATTTGTTGTCTCCCTCAAATCCTATTTTGCAGAACCCTATACACTATTTTAACCTTTATGCTAGTGTGGTGTTGAGTAAGTTTTGCACGGGGTATCATCAGGTTTCGTAACCTGCAAACGGATAATTGGTAACTGGTAATTGGTAATTGGTTAAATAGTTTTGTCCTGAGCTCAGCCGAACGGTATTTAATTACCAGTTACCAATCACCAGTTACCAGAATCGAATTCCGTGCGTTATTTGTTCACCACGACACTAGAAGCAGGATGCTTATGTTACTTTAAATCTTCCATAAGGTCTTTCTGGATAAGTTTTAGCACCTCGACATTATTTATTGGGATTTCATCTAAATCTGCCTTTATTTTGTTCGTATCCAGAGAATAAGTTAAGTTTTCTTTTTTATGTTGATAAAAAAAATCTATTTCTGGATTCCCGGCTATGAGCGTCATTATTGTTTGTTTCATATCGCCGATGGGTTTGCGGTCGATATGACTATGTTTAAAACTCGCGGTAATTTTAGTTCCAATCCCTTTTTTTGATTTTATTTCAAATTTACCGTCACATTCATTCGCCGCCTGAGCAAGCAATGAAAGCCCTAAACCGACCTTTCGTGCTTTTTTAGTCGTAAAAAACGGGTCTGTGGCTTTTTTAACCGTTTCTTCATCCATTCCAAAACCATCATCATTCATCTCGATTTTTAGCACATCTTTTTTTAAATTTTCGTCAATCTTTATTTTGACCCTTTTTGCCCCGGCTCGAATTGAGTTTTCAACTATATCCAGAATATGTAATGATAAATCTTCCACTTTACTTTTGTGTCTCTAAATCTTTAATGTAGTTTTTAATAAAGCCTTTTTTATTTCTTTTACCACGGGTTCTTTTAGTGAAAATTGAGTCCAGGTTTTACCAATATCCGCTAAAAAATGGGCATCAGAGCCTGTAATTACAGGAAATTTTTTTACTGTCAATTTATCCTTTGTTATGTTTGGCGATATTTCGACAGCATCTAATTCTAACCCTTCTGGAATAAAGCCCAATTGCCCAATAATTCCAAATCCTTCACGGTCAATATGTGAGGCAATGGCAATGCCATTAAGCGAATGAATTGCCTCAACACATTTTTCAATCGTTAATTTAGTTGCTCCAATCAAAAGCCTCTGGTTATGCCTCACAATTTCGTCATTTTCATTAACCACTAATTGTAATCCAAAGGCATTCTCGTCATTTACACCTGGTAAGTTTTCATAGACAAGTTCTTGTAATTTTAGTAGGTCATCATCATTATCAAAAAGGGCTAATAGATGTACTTCTTCTGATGTTGTAATCTCAATTCCCCCAATAACCGTTATCTCAAAGGTTTTGCCAATTTTTTTACTAATCAAGACATTTTCGGCTGAATTATGGTCACAGATACCGATTATATCTAATTTTTTTGACTTTGCCGTATTTATTATTCGTTTTGGTGTCATATCCAGGTCGCCACAAGGAGAAAGGCAGGTATGGATATGCAAATCTGTATTAAATATTTTAAGCATTTTGGGATTACTAACTGGTAATTGGTAACTGATATAATTTCCCTACTAACTCAAAAGTTGATAATTTACTGACTAAAATAGGAATCTTTTCATGGATTGCCTTTTGTAGTGTATCTTCGTCTGGCTGACGATTATTAACCAAGATAATCCCTCTAATCTCTTTCAAGGAAGCCACGGCCACGATATTTTGATGTATTTGTAAAGTTACCCAGATATTTCCTTCCCTGGCATTTGCCATCACATCCGATAAAAGGTCAGAGACATAGCCGCCGGTAACTTCCTTGTCTAACATTTCCGGTGCAGATTTAACCTCTAAATTTAATTTTTCAACTATTTCTTTTAACTTCATTTTTCACCGTTTATAGAGGTTAGAAGTCAGATTTTAAAGATATTACCTTAATATCTGTTCTCTGACCTCTGTTTTCTACTCTAAATTTATAATAATTTCAATTTGAGTTCCTTGACCTACTTTTGAATTGATGGAGAATTCATCAGCACACTTTTTAATATTGGCAAGTCCCATACCTGCACCAAAACCCATTTCTCGAATCCAATCTGGTGCGGTAGAGAAGCCGGGTTGCATTGCTTGTTCAACATCAGGTATGCCAGGTCCAGAGTCTATCGCGGAAAGCTTAATCTGACTGGGTTGAATATTAGTGATAATCTTGCCTTGAGATGTAAAAATAACAATATTCATCTCCGCTTCATAACTGGCAATAGTTAACCGACGAATTACCTGCGGACGGATACCTAATCGTGTCAGTGTTTTTTTGAGACGGCTTGATGACTCTCCCGCTCGCTTAAAATCATTACCAACAATATTATATTGTAAAATTATCCTTGATTCATCGGCAATAATATCCTCAAAGAAATGACTTGCTCGAAGTCGCTTAATCTCCTCCTCATAATATTCATTTTCTAATCTTTGCAATAGCCCATGAATAATATCTCCTTTGGTTATAATCCCAACTAATTTACCATTTTCTCTTGCAACTACCGGAAATCTTCCATAATTTAATTTCTCGAATTTATTAATGGCGTGGATAAGTGGTTCATCCTCGTATAAAGTTTGTATAGATTGAGTCATTTTTTGTGAAACAGGGATTTCCATTTCTCCATCTAATAAACATTTAATAAAATCTTCAAGACTAATAATCCCAACTAATTTACCTTTATCTACAACCGGTGTTCCTGAGATACGGTTATCTCTCAAAATTTCACGCAAGTCAGCGATTAAATTATTCGGACTAACAGTAATAACCTCTTTTTTCATTACCTCGCCAACTTTTAATTCATAAGCCAGTTCTTGAATTACACTAATTTTTTCTTTTGCATCCATTTATTCTTCTATCTCTGAGCACCCGGGTAATCCTTTTTGATATAATCGACCACAGGATTCATACATCGGTAAATTAGTAACTAATAATGGGATATTTTTTTCTTTTGCCAGATCAATTGTTTCTGTGGGTGGTTTTTTACCACGCACAAAACAAATTGCCTTCATATCAGATATCTCTGCGGTCCGAATTACCTGGGAATTAGTAAGACCTGTGAGAAGTAATGCCCTGGCTTTAGTAAAGGATAAGACATCACTCATTAAATCCGCGCCACAAGCCATCTTTACTTCTATTTCTAAACCAGAGGTATCTGTAAGGATTTCAGCCTCTAAAATTTCTTTTAGTTCTCTAATTTTCATTTATTTTTCCTTTTTTGCATTTCTTGCCATTTTTCAAGATACTTAATATCTATCGTATCTTTATATCTATCTGTTTTCTTTAATTTAATCAAATCCTCAACACAAGGCACATTTACCTGAAATCCTGTTTCATCTGTAATTACTTCCTTACGGTTATACATTTCTTCAAATGAAATAGTTTCTCCTTTTTGAGTAATCACTTTTTTAGCCCGAAACACATCAATAGATACATCATTTTCTAATTTAAACATAAAATATGATTCCATCTCGTCTAATTTTTTAGATGGAAACAGGTCAAACTTCTCTGCTATTTCAAGGAAATTTTTGGTATTTTCTCTACTTCCATCAATATAAAGGTCGTAATCCATTGTTTGGACAGGTATACCATAGGCAATCATTGCCTGTCGTCCTATCAGAAGATACTTAATATGAGCATTATGAATTGCGGCAATAAACTCAACCGGGTCTGTCATTTTCCACCTTTTTTAATTTGCTAAATTTAATCGCGGCAAGGGTATGTCTATATCCAATTTGTAATCTCTTTTTAACGCCAAACTTAGAAAGCCAGGTAATTAGATTTTCCATTTCTTTTTCTTCATCCTCCTGTGTTGGTAGAGGTATCGTATCTTTATCAATCATCTTAAAAATTATATTATCACAATATCCTGAAAAAGTCAATTTTTATTTTAAAAAATTCTTGACAACAACTTATTATTTATGATAATCTTACTAGTGTCGTGTTGAACAAATAACGCACGGAATTTGATTCTGGTAACTGATGATTGGTAACTGGTAATTAAATACCGTTTGGCTGATCTCATGACGAAACTATTTAACCAGTTACCAATTACCAGTTACCAATTACCAATTACCAGTTACCAGTTACCAATTACCAGTTACCAGTTACCAATTACCAGTTACCAGTTACCAATTACCAGTTACCAGTTACCAATTACCAGTTACCAGTTACCAATTATCCGTTTGCAGGTTATGAAATCTGATGATACGCCGTGCAAAACTTACTCAACACCACACTATTGCTTTATGAAATAAAAAGGGGATGAAGAAAGATGAAAAAAGTTGTTTTGGCATATTCTGGTGGGTTAGATACCTCCGTGATGATTAAATGGTTAAAAGACAATTATGATGTTTTGGTGATTGCCGTAGCCGTAGATTTAGGTCAGGGAGAAAATTTTGATAAATTGCATTCAAAGGCAATATCAAGCGGGGCGGATAAGATTTATATTGAGGATGTCAAGGATGAATTTATTAATCAATATATCTTTCCCACATTAAAGGCAAATGCTGTCTATGAAGGTAAGTATTTATTAGCAACTTCACTTTCTCGACCTTTGATTGCCAGGAAATTAGTTGAGGTTGCCAAAAAGGAGAATGCAGATACTGCCGCACATGGTTGCACGGGTAAAGGCAATGACCAGGTTCGGTTTGAGGTGACAATTTCATCTCTGGCTCCAGAACTAAAAATTTTAGCCCCAGCCAGGATATGGGAATTTAAAAGTCGTGAGCAAGAGATTGAATATGCGATAAAACACAATATCCCGGTGCAAGTAACCAGGGAGAGCCCGTATAGCATTGATAAAAACCTGTGGGGAGTAAGTATTGAGTGTGGTCCATTAGAAGACCCCTGGGTAGAACCACCAGAAGATGCTTATCAAATAACTACCGCTCAATCACCACCAGAACCAACTTATTTAGAAATAGCGTTTGAAAAAGGTATTCCGGTAAAACTAAATAATGAGGAGTATGCTTCAGTAAAGTTAATCCAGAGATTAAACGAAATAGGTGGGAAATATGGCATTGGACGGGTTGATATAGTTGAGAATAGACTTGTTGGAGTGAAGTCACGAGAGGTTTATGAGGCACCGGCCGCAACTATTTTATTTGAGGCACATAAGGCATTAGAATCATTAGTGTTAGATCGAGAAACAATTCATTTTAAAGAAATAATCAGCTTGAAATACGCTGAATTGATATATTATGGATTATGGTATTCGCCATTAAAATCTGCATTAGACGGATTTGTCGAAAAGACACAAACTAATGTTACGGGTAAAATCAGAGTAAAACTTTTACCTGGCAAGGCAATCGTGGTTGGTCGAGCATCCGCATATTCACAATACCGCTATGAATTAGCCACATACAGTCAGGACGATACCTTTGACCATCAAGCCGCTGAAGGATTTATCAAAATCTTTGGTTTACCGTATAAAGGAATAGCTTAAAATGGAAGAAAAAATTAAATTTGAAGAGGCATTAGGAGAACTGGAAGGGATTGTCCGAAAATTAGAGCAAGGTGGCTTACCATTAGAGGAATCATTAGCCGCTTTTGAAAAAGGAATGAAACTGTCAAAGACCTGCTTTAAAAAGTTGAATGAGGCACAACGCAAAATTGAAATCTTAACTAAAGATGAACAAACAGGAAAAATTACGGCTACCCCTTTTTCATCCGACCAGGAAATTGAATCTGAAGAAGAGAACGCAGGGAAAGAGGAAGAGTTACCATTTTAATGGATATTGAGAAATATTTAGTCAATAAAAAAAAATTAATAGATGAGGCATTAGATAATTATTTACCCCGGGCGAGTGAGTATCCACAGGTTATTCATGAGGCAATGCGATATGCAGTGTTTTCAGGGGGAAAAAGGATACGGGCGATTTTAACTTTAGCCGCAGGGGAAGCGGTTGAAGGAAAAGAAGAAGAATTATTACTGCCTGCCGCTGCCTTAGAACTAATCCATGCTTATTCCCTTGTTCATGATGACCTGCCTGCAATAGATGATGATGATTTCCGTAGAGGGAAACCATCCTGCCATAAGAAATTTAATGAAGCCATCGCTATTTTAGCCGGTGATGCCTTACTTACTCATTCCTTTTACTTATTGTCCAAAATTAAAAACTCACCTGCTCGAGTAATAAAAGTTTATGAAGAAATATCAAAGGCTATTGGCACATCCGGAATGATTGGCGGACAGGTGGTTGATATTAAATCTGAAGATAGTGAAATATTAGATGTTCCGACCCTTGAGTATATTCATACCCATAAAACAGGGGCTTTACTATGTGCCACGGTGAAGGTTGGATGTATCTTAGGTAGAGGAGACAAAAATCAATTGCTTTTTTTAACCAGGTATGGAGAACATATTGGTTTAGCCTTTCAAATTGTCGATGATTTATTAGACCTTGAAGAAGGGATAAAAGGCAGAGACAGAAAAAGTGATTTAGTTAAGAAAAAATTAACCTACCCGGCGGTCTATGGTATTGAATCATCAAAAAAGCAAGTGACAATGTTAATTGAATCTGCAATATCCTGTCTTAAGAATTTTAATCATAAGGCTGATCCGCTAAGGGCTATTGCTGAATTTATTGGTAGAAGAGGCTCTGTGATTCAGACAGTAGACTATAGACATCAGACTAAAGCGGGCAGAAATTGCAGAAGAATAAGTAAGCGTTCAGGTCATTACAAAATATCTAATACTCGATGTTCAAGTTTTTTAAAGGTATAAAAATTTAACCGCAAAGAGCGCAAAGGAAGGTTTCGCAAAGGACGCAAAGAAAGAAAAATAGGTCTATAAACGAAAACGAACTTTCAAATATTGTTAATTGCTTATAAATTTCAATGTATTAAGACTCAA